>CAJQNY010000178.1 GCA_905479805.1 uncultured Arenicella sp. | reverse complement strand
GTGCTCAATCGTCTAGATCAATGTCCAGATTTCGTGACGCACGTTGCCTACGTCAAT
This sequence comes from uncultured Arenicella sp., assembly GCA_905479805.1. Lineage (GTDB taxonomy): Bacteria > Pseudomonadota > Gammaproteobacteria > Arenicellales > Arenicellaceae > Arenicella. Next base: position 4,499 of record CAJQNY010000178.1, on the reverse strand, counting down.
GATGGATGCTTAGAACACACGATTAAGCGAAATGACAAAGCTGCAATAGCAGATCTTTATAAGTTAATGCATATTCGAACCACCGATCACCAAGTCCCCGCAGCAGATGACGCAGATCAACTTCCCACATTAGACCCCGAACAACCTTTAGTTCGCTTACGCAAAGCAGCCATTCGTTACAGCGACGTAGAAATATTTTCCGACTTAGACTGGGTTATTGAACAGAATCAACATTGGCAATTAAGCGGGCCGAACGGCAGTGGCAAGACTAGCCTATTATCTCTAATAACGGGCGATCATCCACAATGTTATACCAATGATATTTACGTCTTTGGATTCCAACGTGGAAGTGGAGAAAGCATTTGGCAAATCAAACAGTATATTGGTTACGTCTCGAGTGCGTTGCATTGGGAGTACCGAGTTAGCATTAGCCTCCGCAATGTTATCATTTCCGGATTCTACGACAGCATTGGTCTGTATAGAGAAAGCACACCAAGCCAACAAACCATCGCCGATCAGTGGTTAGCCTTACTCGGCATGAGTGATCAATCGAACCGGCCGTTTCAAGAGTTATCCTACGGTGACCAACGCCTATTACTCATAGCCCGAGCCATGGTGAAGCACCCGCCTCTATTAATACTCGATGAGCCATGTTTGGGTTTAGACGAAATCAACCGCCAATTGGTTTTGGCGCTGATTCAGAAAGTTTGCGCAAGTAAAACCACATCGGTTATCTATGTAAGTCACCATCAAGAAGACCGCATAACTGGGATCAACAACTCAATCTCATTGGTACAGTGAGAAAAAGCATATGCTTGAAAATTAAATTAGCAGCACCATTCCCGATACTCTATGAAATTACAACTTGATAACTACTACCTCGATTACATAGCTACTAAGGGCGTCGGTCCCTGTATTGTTTTCTGCACGGGATTCAATTCAAACAAGGAAGGAAACAAAGCTATTGCTATCGAAGCTTTCTGTAAGGCCCGTGGCCAAGCATTCATAAGGTTTGATTACAGCGGCCATGGTAAATCAGGAGGTGATTTTTCCGAAGGGTGTATCTCTCAATGGCTTAAAGATACCTTGGTTATCGTCGATGAACTAACAACAGACGGTGTGATCATGATTGGGAGCTCAATGGGCGGATGGATTTCATTGTTAGCATCACTAGCACGCCCAAGGAAAGTACGAGCATTATTATTACTTGCCTGTGCGGCTGATATGACTAAATATTACCCGGAAATACTCACAGACGTGCCTGCAAAAACCGACTCCTGTGGCCGCTTATATTTTTCTGTGCCCAACGAATATGACGATCAGAGCCCTTACTCTATCTATCAACACTTAATTGATGACGGGGCAAACCACCACCTATTAGATGCCTCCATAAACTTAACGATTCCTGTTCGTTTGATTCATGGGGTTCAAGACGAAGTAATTCCTTGGCAGCGTTCACAAGAAGTGTTGGAAAAAATCCAGTCTTCAGATGTAAGACTCGACCTAATTAAAACCGGTGATCACCGCCTATCAAGCGAACATGATCTTTCACATACTCTAACCGTGCTAGAAAGCCTACTACCGCACGCAAACCCAGGATGCCTGGACTAAACGACCATTGGTATTATTTTCCGTCGCAATCACTTCCGACAATATTTGTACCTCTTCTTCCTATTGCCCCAGCCGTACAACCAATAAGCTAGTCGAATTATGCTACTTGCGACTCACATTCCAAAAAGGGCCAGTTAGTGCGTATTGCAGTTAATCAATCGGCACATCGAATATCGTTCAAACACGCTGAATTACAATAGCACCCCTACTACTTTAGTAGCTTACGAAGTCTCGGATACCAATTACGAGGGGGCACAACCAAACCAGCATATTCAAAGTCGCCGCGTTTACGACCAACATTGAGTGAGACCACAGTTGGTTGAAAGTTTTCATCTAGGTAGACAACTGGCGCTCCCGATGAACCCTTATAGGTGTTGCAGTTGTGATCGACAACATCTTCACCAAACTTCTTCCTGTCTAATGCGCAACCCCAATCCATTGTCAGATAAGCACCGCTATTCAAGTCTCCAGAGTAACCGGCAATAAAAACATCAGCCGCATCACCTTGAGTGAAAACACGTTGATCAGCTGCGCTTGTAAGGTCACCCAAGGTTTGCAAATACGTGCCCGGCAACTTGTTCTTACGGCTATTCTCTAGCACTAGAATCGCCCAGTCATCAGCAACTTTACCGCTCCATCCACCTTTTCTACCCTGGTGCGTATAGAAGGTCTTGGCTTTGTATTCTTTTAACTCATAGAGCCATTCTGTTCTAAAGTAAAATTTTCCTTTTTTTAGTTTGGTATCACCCAGGCCATAATCAACACCACCGTCGTAGAGGCAATGAGCATTCGTCAGCACTAAATTCGGGCCAACCAAGGCTCCGGTACAACTCGATGTTTTATTATCGGTAACCCGCCCAACGTGTTGAAGATAATCCGTGTCGGGTATAACCGGAATTCTAATTTGATGCTGTTCAACATCACCGTTCATGCGTTGCTTGTTCGACCAGATCTCCGGAGGAGCCACTTTAATCATTCGATCAACTGAAGACCCCAAGCTACTAAATACCTGAGATGTTGAGAGTACATTGTGCTTGTCTGCTCTATTTACGGCACTGCGAACATCACCCAGCTGCTCCTTTACAACGCGCTTCAATAAGCCGACTGCAAACTTCTTACCCTGATGTTTGGCTTCTTCTTGAAACTTGACCATGTCGTAGTGAGTTTCATAGTCTTGTCTCAACTGGTTAATGGTGGATTGATAAAGTTGCCCTGCTTGTACTACTTCACCTTGGTGCAATTTCACAAATGCGAGTCGTGAGTTAGCCGCTGACGTTATTCGATACACCGAGTCCTTATAGTAACTATCATCACCACTTGGCTGAGATTTCTCCAACGCCCGCACAAAGTGCGGCTTGGCTTCAGGGATTTGGCGCTCCGCCAATTGCTGATCCCCCTGTTTAATATCGTTGGTGTAATAGTCAACTTTTGCTGCATGAACACATGAACCATTCACCACAAACAAGGCGGTGGCGATATAAATAAAATATTTCATGGTCGAACTCATAGATAACATCTCGAATAGATACGTTGAGCATCGATTATACGAAGCTCAACGAAAAGCACCTAATCTGTAAGTTAGTTTTGGTAAATCCTTAACCTTTTGGCTAGTTAATACTAGGCGTTTAACTCTCTAATAGTCATCTTGCCCAGTTGAGACATATGAACCTCATCCGGACCGTCGGCGATACGACAGAATCGAGCAATCGTAAAAGCTTCAGGAATCATGGTGTCCTGACAGACTCCTTGACCGCCAAATATTTGCATCGCTCGATCGGCCACTTCCTGACACATTTTTGGCGCAATAATTTTAACCATAGAAACATGCGCGCGCGCAGCCTCCAAACCACCTTCATCCATCTTCTCGGCAGCCTGCATCACCAATAAACGACACTGTTCAATATCGCAACGTGATCGCGCTATTTCGTGTTGCACACTGGTTTTTTTAGAGAGCTTTTCTCCAAAGGCCACTCGTTGCTCAACACGCTCACACATCAACTCCAAGCAGCGTTGTGCTAAGCCAACAAACATCATCGCATACTGGAATCGCCCAGGGCCTAGACGGCCTTGTGCAATCTCGAAGCCACAGCCTTCAGCCTTTATCATATTGCTTACTGGCACCCGTACATCTTCGAAAACAAATTCAGCTTCACCACCGGGTGAGTGGTAGCTATCAAACACTCTAAGAGCACGTGTCATTTTAATACCAGGTGCATCACGCGGCACTAAAATAGTGGAATGCTGTTGATGCCTAGGTGCATCAGGGTTAGAGCGTCCCATCACCAGCATAATCTTACACCGATCAGTTACTGCATTCGTAGTCCACCACTTACGGCCATTCAATACGTATTCATCACCCTCGCGACGAATTTCTAATTCCATATTGGTTGCATCAGAACTCGCCACTTGTGGCTCCGTCATCGCATAGGCAGATCGAATATCGCCTGCTAATAAAGGCTCTAACCATTGTTTCTGCTGCTCTGGCGTTCCGTATTTAGCCAACACTTCCATATTGCCGCGATCAGGCGCGTTGCAATTAAACACCGCTTGCGCCCAAGGCACTTTGCTCATGGTTTCAAACAGTGGCGCTATCTCTACATTGCTTAAGCCTGGACTCCATGGCTTATATTCATCAGGTAAAAACAAGTTCCAAAGCCCCTGGGCTTTAGCTTTCTCACGTAATCCATCGAACCAAGGCGGCACCTGCCACAAATTATTGTGGTCGAGGGTAAATTCTTGCCAATCATGTTCGCGCGGATAAATATGCTCGAGCATAAACGCTTCGATCTGTTGATTTAAGTCTCTTGAGCGTTCGCTGAATTCAAATCCCATGGTTTCTCCTAATTCTTGTTGTATTGGACTTTTTGTTATTCTATCTCGACTTGAGC
>CAJQNY010000177.1 GCA_905479805.1 uncultured Arenicella sp. | reverse complement strand
GACAGGGTTATCGAGAACCACCTTATGGCGGTTCGAGAATAAAGGGGAGTTTCCAAGACGAGTGAGCTTAGGCGCTAGCACTGTTGGATGGAAATTGAGTGAGGTTCAAAATTGGATACGTGCGAGACAATAAAGCTGTATGTGTATACAAAGTGGTATACGCTTTATTTTACTCTTCCAAAAAGTGGCCGCAAATCGTTGATTTACAGCCACTTTCCAGTAGAATAAGTGGCGTCCCCAAGGGGATTCGAACCCCTGTTACCGCCGTGAAAGGGCGGTGTCCTAGGCCTCTAGACGATGGGGACGTCTATTTTCCTTCACTTTCACCTGTGGTCTGGCTAGGCTTAAAACTCGGCAACCAAAATTGGTTTACTGAGCCTTCAGCGCGAGAAGCTCTGCTTCTAATCGCGAAGCGATTCTCGCGAATAAAAAGCCTGGTGGAGCTAGGCGGGATCGAACCGCCGACCTCTACACTGCCAGTGTAGCGCTCTCCCAGCTGAGCTATAGCCCCAGACCTCGAAGGAGCGCGTAATTTACGTGCTAGACGCCTTTTGGTCAAGTGCTAATTTCAGATTTTTTAAGATTTAATTCAATCAAATTGCAGATCTAATCCTGATCTAGAAATTTAGCAATTCACCCTCATATAATTACCTTCACTTAGCACGCAAATACAGGTCGCGATTAACCATTGTAGCCTGCCTTTTGCGTTGCTATGATATTCCAACAAGGTGTATCACTCTATATTCTGATACACGTAATTCAACGCTCAAATAGAAAAATCATAAGCGCCTATGCCTAATAATAATCCATCAATGGTTATGAGTTCGTTCAAGGACAACTTTCTTGGCTCATCTGCCGATTGGTATAAAAAAACCATCATCGCCTTTTTGATAATCAATCCTATCCTATGGTTCTCCGGCCTTCATTTTATTGCTGGCTGGGTTTTAGTCTTAGAATTCATTTTCACATTGGCTATGGCACTTAAATGCTATCCATTACAACCAGGTGGCTTACTCGCAATACAAGCGATTGTAATGGGTATGACTTCACCTGAAACGCTGTACCATGAGGTTGAACAACAACTGAAAGTGATTTTACTCTTAGTGTTTATGGTTGCAGGCATTCATTTCATGCGCGACCTTTTACTCTTCACTTTCACTAAAATTTTGATGAAAGTTAGAAATAAAGCACTGCTCTCCTTTCTCTTTTGTTTCGCTGGCGCTTTTCTTTCAGCATTTTTAGACGCACTGACCGTGACCGCCGTCCTTATAAGTGTCGGCGTCGGTTTTTACAACGTGTACCACAGCGTGGCCTCTGGCAAAAAATTTGACGAAGACTTCGACCATTCTGGAGATGACGGAATCCATGATTATTCACGCCAAGATTTGGAGGATTTCCGTGGTTTTCTACGTAGTTTGATTATGCACGGCGCGGTTGGAACAGCTTTAGGTGGTGTGTGTACCTTAGTAGGCGAACCACAAAACCTATTGATTGCCGAAAAAGCGGGCTGGGAATTCATGGAATTCTTCTACCGCATGGCCCCCATTACAATGCCTACTCTTGCGGCAGGCTTACTCACTTGCATTACCTTAGAATTCACCGGTTGGTTTGGTTACGGACAAAAATTGCCTGATGAGGTGCGCTCAGTGCTCTCTGAATTTGATGCTGAACAAGAGCAAAAAAGAACCGGGCGAGACAAAGCTGCGCTCGTTATTCAGGCCATTGTTGGCCTTATCCTCATTGTCGCACTTGCCAAACATGTTGCTGAAGTAGGATTAATCGGGCTAATGGTGATTGTCTTGTTAACTGCATTTAATGGCGTGGTAGAAGAACATCAGATAGGCCACGCATTTGAAGAAGCACTACCCTTCACTGCACTCATCGTCGTTTTCTTCGCCATCGTTGCGGTAATTCACGACCAACATTTGTTTGACCCAGTTACCAACGCCGTTCTATCAATGCCACTGGACTCTCAACCGATAGTGATGTTTGCCGCCAACGGCCTCCTATCAATGATTAGTGACAATGTATTTGTGGCAACCGTCTACATTAACGAGATGGCCGCAGCATTGGCTGCAGGTGATATTACGCGGGAACACTTTGATGTGTTAGCAATAGCGATAAATACGGGTACCAACTTACCCAGTGTCGCAACACCCAATGGACAAGCCGCTTTTCTATTCTTACTTACCTCGGCCCTTGCTCCGCTGATTCGACTTTCCTACATGAAGATGGTTTTTATGGCGCTGCCTTACACCATCGTATTGAGTATTGTTGGTGGAATCGCCATTATGACTGTTTTCTAATTTGATACTGATAAACGCACATCTTGAAAAAGGTGTAATCATTAAAAAAGGCGCCTTTCAAAAGCGCCTTTTTTAATGTCTTTAATTCGTATTCTAGCTGCTAATTACGATTGAATATTCTTGAAAAGAAACTCCTCTTAGCCGCCGCAGACTGAATTGATTGCGTGTGTGCAGTTGACACAGATACACGCTTGTATCTTGCATCGTCCCAACGAGTTTCGTCAGAAAACTCGATATCTGGAAACTCCGACAAAGTGAATTTCTTATTCAAGCCAGTCGCCATTAGATTAGTAGCCTTGAAATTTGCCTGCGTAAATACGCTACCCGACACTCGTGAAGCCCAGAGGTTACTCTGCTCCAAGGATGCGTGAGACAAATTCGCTCTCGACAGACGGCTATTCGACAAGTTAGCGCCATCAAATACCACATTCTGCATTTGCGCACCACTTAAGCTAGCCGCACGCATATCGGCACATTCAAAATTAGTTTGCCTGAGGTTTGCATGACTTAAATCAGCATTAAATCCCTTAATGTTAACCATATCCGCATCACGAAGATCAGCACCCCGAAATCGCGCGGCGCTAATATCTGCGCCTCGAAGAATTGCGTTCCGAAGGTTAACATCATGCAGTTTTGCGCCAAACAGCTTCGCTCCTTCAAAATTAGCGCGATTTAGGTTAGCTTTATAAAATAACGCGCCAGATAATTTTGCACCTCTGAAATCAGCAGCCGAAAGATCACATCCGCTAAAGTCAGCGGCATTTAATTCAGCATTACGTAAATCACTCTCAGGAAGTTTGGCGGTTAATAATTTCGCCCCCCCCATTTTAGCATCTCTAAAATCAGCTGAGGTACAGTCGCTATGACTAAGGTTTGCTCCAGTTAGTCGCGCTCCGGCTAACTTGGTTTGATAAAGGTGAGCACCTGAAAGATCGGCTCCGCTTAAATCAGCCTCGCTCAAATCAGCTCCAGATAGGTCTGCACCTGCCAAATTTGCACCACGCAATTTGGCTTGAGCCAATTGTGCCCCAGAAAGATCACTTCCCTTTAAGCTATAACCAGAAAGGTCATAGCCTGAAAGCTTCTTGATGGTTGCGGCGTCATTCATAATATTCAGGACATTTCTTTTTCGTTTAGACGTGACCAAACACATTGTCCGTCAACTTTTTCGTCCAAACGGGAGAGCCATTCTACATGATTTTCGGACTCCTCATCACTCGCTTTAACGATTGGCAATGATAGTGTCGAAAGGTCTATGGCATTGGCATTAAGCGATGATTCATTATCACTATTCAGCGCAGCATCTAAGCTGAGAGCAGTTTGGCCACCGGTAAGAAATAGGTATACGTCGGCTAGAATCTCAGCATCGAGTAAGGCACCGTGCAGCTCTCGATGGCTGTTATTAATGTCATAGCGCTTACACAATGAGTCCAAGTCGTTGCGTTGGCCCGGAAACATCTTACGCGCTTGCAGCAAAGTATCGTGGACGCCGCATATTTCACTGACCTGCGGAATAGACTGATCAACGCGCTGAAACTCAGCGTCCATAAATCCAATGTCAAACGCCGCATTGTGAATAATCAGTTCTGCGCCTTCAATGTAATTTAAGAACTCTTGAGAAATATCGGCAAACAATGGCTTGTCATTTAAGAATTCGTTGGTAATTCCGTGAACTTCCATGGCGCCCTGATCGATTTCACGCTCTGGATTAAGGTACTGGTGATAATTATTGCCCGTTAGCTTGCGGTTGCTAAGCTCTACACACCCTATTTCGATAATGCGATGCCCTTGACGGTGCTCAAGCCCCGTTGTTTCAGTATCTAATACTATTTGTCGTTCATTCATATTTTTGAGCCCCCACCATCTTTAATTTACTAGTCTATCGTTCATTGAAATCGAAATAGGCCAATTTCTTCAGTTTTCTTGGACCCTTCCATCACAGCATGCGCTTTTAACCAGAACCGTTCAATGGTGTGACAGCCAAAGAATGCTCGGCAATTTTCACAGCAAGCCCTCATGGCAAATCAAAAGCGCCGCCTGGCTACTGAAGCCGGAATTCATAAGGAACGTGCCGCCTGTAAGCACTTTCACCAGGTTTAACATCAATAACTTTGTTTACGTCGAGTCAGATAAATAAATGAAAACCAAGAAAATATCATGGTTTGCGCACAACCTTAGCTTGAGAGGTTGCGGCAGAAGCCAGCTTGGGCCGACGTTTCTTTCTAGAAAAGCGAGTCGGACCGATCAGAGTCAATCCTAGGTCGCGCTTTCTGGCAGTAATCATATAACTCCCACCGGTCATCGGCAACCATCGATCACCGACAGTATTCAAAAAATTGGTGGCATCACGCATCCGATTACTTTTGCACAGCGGCGCATATTGGTAAATCGCAGAACCTGTGAGTTCAAAGCCTAACAACCGCAGCCAATCTCTTACCCGAGTAAATGAATAAAACTGACCGTTAACCGTTGCCTTTTTCCGCAACAATTTCTGTAACCCAATTAAACTATACGGGTTAAAGCCACTTAACACCAAATGACCATCTGAACGTAAAACACGATGAGCTTCACGTAATACCTGATGGGGTAACTCATGACCTTCCAATACATGTGGTACTACCACGCTCGAAAAAACCCCTGCATCAAATGGCAAAAACGCAGGGTCTGCGCTTACTTGCGTGCCAATACGCTGAGCTTTGTTATTGCTTGAAGGCGCAGACAATGGAACCCTGGAAAGAGAAGTATTCACTTGAACCAAGTGCGGAAAATCCAGCTGTTCTAAATTGGCGGTGTCCAGAACCTCCCCTAACAAGAGCACCTGTGGTCCCGTGAGCAGTTTTAACGCCCGGTCCATGTGACTGCGTTCAGACTCTATAAAGCTCTGACCATACGGTGAGGCCAACCAATTAGCATTGGCCTGGGCTGACTTGTAAATGCCACTCATTTCCTTACGCTTGTCCAAAATTAAGTTAATTTATACTAATCCTCAGCATCCTATCATTGACCTATGGCAACGTCGTCATTACTATTCGCTGATGATTCTACGAAGCCTTATTATACTCATCTTATTAACAAGTTTGAGTGCATGTGGACATTTGGATTTTCGGTCAAAACCGGCAAACCAACCTGATGTCTCTAGTGAGCTGCCAAAGCGCAGCCCTTTGCCCACGCCAACTCAAAATAACGGTCTCCCAGATAGCAATGAACAGCTAGAAGTCGCGACCACGCCGATTGAGCCTGCCCCTGTTCCCATAGACCTCTTAACTAGGATCAGCCGAGGCTTTGCCTTCCCAGCGTTCAACTCACGCAAAACCAGCAAGTACGAACGATGGAATGCCGAACACCCTACTTATTTGAGCAATCTGTTTGCCCGTGGTGAACCTTTTTTATTCCATATTGTCGAAGAAATTGAGAAACGTGGCTTACCCATGGAATTAGCCCTCCTGCCAGCGGTTGAAAGTGCGTATAAACCAAACGCTATCTCTCGCTCGAAAGCCGGTGGTCTGTGGCAATTCATGCCTGCAACCGGACGTTATAAAGGTTTACGGCAAGACTGGTGGTATGACGGCCGGCGTGACTTAATCGCATCCACGACGGCTGCTTTGGATTACCTTGAAGAGCTAAATAAGATGTTTGACGGTGATTGGTACACCACACTCGCGGCTTATAATGCGGGACCAGGCACGCTGCAAAGAGCTATTAAAAAGAATAAACGTAATCGCAAAGGCATTCAGTACCAAGATTTAAAGCTACGCGCTGAGACCGTGAACTATGTACCAAAATTAATTGCACTGAAAAACATTCTCAATGATGCCGCCCGATTTAGAGTGACTTTACCGGTCATCGCTAATCAACCTCATTTTGTAGAGTTAGCGCTACCGGGACAAATTGATCTACATAAATTTTCTGAGCAATCAGGCATAGACTTATCGGAGTTACAGCATTTGAATGCTGGCTTTAGGCGCTGGGCAAGCTCACCTGATGGCCCGCATAGACTATTGGTTCCCTTAAGACATTACGCTGCGGCGCAATCCAGCCTAGCAAATATTGCCAGTGCTCCGGTAGTGAATTATCGAAGTCATGCGATTACTCAGGGTGACACCCTGTCCGGTATTTCCAGAAAATATGGCGTCAGTGTGCACGCTATTAAGAATGTGAATAAAATGTCGAACTCGGCTATCCGCGCGGGCCGCAATTTATTAATTCCTATTCCACAAGCCAATCAGGGAAACAACAGCATAACGGCAAGCAACGCTATGGCGAATGGAAAAAGGTTGAACGCCAATGGCGATGCCAAATTAGTCCACCACGTAGTGGTCGGCGATACTCTCTGGTCTATTGCACGTAAGTATCAAGTAAAGATTGGCGAGTTATTATCTTGGAATCAACTCAGCCGTAATCAAATCCTGAGCCTAGATCAGAAACTAACAGTTTTTCCAAACTAGCACATTTGGAGAATCAGCCAACGCGCCAATGCGTAAACGAAGAGCTAAACTTTCTAGGAATTATTTTTAAAAACTATTCTTAGAAGCTCCTCTCTTCAAGCTGCTATTTTTAATTATTGAGTCTACGCACAAAAACTAAGGCGTCTTCACGTTGCTTATCAGGTGTTCGGTAATACTTTTCACGAATGGCAATTTGTTCAAACTGCCATTTTTGATAAAGGGTTTTAGCAATTTCGTTCGAGACACGCACTTCTAAAAACACTTTGCTAGCACCATACTCCTTAGCTAGCCCAATGATGTCTCGCATCAGAAAATGGCCAAGCCCTATTCCTTGTGCTGACTTTGCGACGGCCAAATTTAGAATATGCAACTCATCGACAACCAAGGAACAGACGTGAAATGCTAGAACTTTCTCCTCATGTAGAACAACCCGACAAGGGTCCCCACGATTCAAAGACTCTTCAAAAGATAATCGAGCCCAAGGCATAGCTTGGCTATGCTGCTCAATAGCCAACACTTCGGTTAAATGCGAAGACTGCATTGCCCGCTGACGAAGTTCGCTTTCTTGGATATTCATATCAAGCATTTGCTGATTTCTCTATAGACCAATTCATTAACTTTAGCCTATCTGGCACTGCGGGCGATAGCCTTCAACCGCCGGCGTAACTAACTGCATAGAGCAATGATCAGCCCTCGATGAGTTATCTAATAGGCAGTTTTAGAGGCATCACACGCCGTTAAGGTACTGCTTTAAGTCTTCCCAAACCTGACGCTTCAACATAGGTTTATCGATGATTTCTGCAAGGGAATGCGTACAGATCACCTTACAGTCATGCAGCTTTATCGAATTAGGGTATCTGTGTTCCTTGACCTGAAGCTGAGCCAAGTCCTCATTCGCCCGTAACAAAGATTGACTAGCAAACTCCCCCATGGTCAATAGCACTTTAGGTTTCACTAGGCCAATTTGATCGTGCACGATTTGCCCGCACGCAGCAGAAATCGCTAAATCCGCACTCGGTGGACATTTGAAAACACTGCTCAGATAGATTTTTTCTCGGTCAAGGCCAATGGCTGCCAAAATCGCATCCAATAGCTGCCCTTGTCTACCCGCTACCAAACTTTGCTCTTGTATGTCTCGTGCGCTCGGTGCATCGACTACCAACATGAAGTCGGCCTCGATGTTACCTTCTCCCAAGATCGGATTTGATTGAGCACAGGACCCACAGCTCGGGTTTTCAGATAATGCCGCAGCCAATCCACCCCAAGTTGCTTGTGACGCTACGGGCTCGACAAGCGCCTCAGGCTCTAATTCAGCACTGAGTGAGTCTTGCGTCACCTCGTTAGCTTCAAACGTGTCTGAAGCTTCGACAACACTATTCGACTCCGTAACTTGAGTCTCCGTCTCTGCAACTAGGGCTTGCTCAGCAGAGCTTAGCGATGCATCAGCAGCTGCATCAACACCCAACATTTGCGAGTCAATTTCAGCGCTGTTAGCACCGGCATTTTCAGCCAGTGGCAAGATTTCATTATCGCTATCAACCACCGAATCTGACCGTAAACGCCAGCGCTGTATGCCCATTTCGTGAAGAGTATCCATCAACGCAATACTATAGGAATAAAATAAATGGTGCGACTATGACGATCATCAACAACAAGACCATGAACAAGAAGGCCATCAACGCAAACAGTGGGTTCGCCAATAGTGTCACGCTGCCTATCGTATCTAGCACCACTCCGAAGCCCTCTTCCTCTCTAAAAGCTCGCAACGTGCCAAACAAGCCCGTGACACCACTTTTCTTAGATAGGCCAGAACTTTGTAAGGTGGAGATCAACCCATCTTCACGTGATGCCAGTGA
>CAJQNY010000176.1 GCA_905479805.1 uncultured Arenicella sp. | reverse complement strand
CTGAACAATAGCGCTTCAGTATTGCCCGCTTGGGCCGGTGCACTGGCCAATGAACTAGACAAGACGGAGAGGTTAACGGTCAAGAAATCCCCTTCATTGTGGACACTGGTGCGAATTTAGTCGTTCTTAGTGGCGACCAAGCTAATGCTATTGGCGTTGATTATTTAAGAGGGCAAAAAGGTTTTGCTTCAACCGCTTCAGGGCAGGCGCCGATGTATTTGATAGAGCTTGATAATATTAGTTTCTCAGGCATATCGTTACGTTATATAAGGGCTGGGGTGATTGAAGGTTCCTATCCGCAGGTACCTTTGTTAGGTATGTCTTTTCTGGATAAGCTAGAGATGAATCGTAATGGCGATCGAATGACTCTAAAAAAACGCTAATCCTTCGGTCAACCGGTCTCAAGAGAAAAGCCTGTAGAGAAAAGCCTGTAGTGAAAAGCCAGGCATAAAAAAAGGTCGCTTGGACTCGACTCGCAAGCGACCTTAACAGCTCCAACATTTCGACTCCATGTCAATAACTCAGAATCCATGCGTATTGTTGCTGGTTGATTATGCAGCGATGCCTGGGTTGGGTTAGGCATATGTTACACAATCGTTCCCGGTTAGGAATAATGATATTAGTCGACCGGACAGATAAATTCTTCACCCATATGGGTGAAAATATCGACTATTTTCTGATTTTTCTAGGCATCTCGTCTAGCAAGTGTGTCTTACACCGTTTTATCGTGATCAATTAACGCAAAGGCGCTGTGATTGTGAATTGATTCAAAATTTTCAGCATGAATATAGTAACGCGAAATTTGCTCGTTAGTATCAAATGCCGCAGCAACATCTCGCACTACGTCTTCGACAAATTTAGGGTTGTTGTAGGCGCGCTCTGTGATGAATTTTTCATCAGGGCGCTTGAGGATGGCGAAAAGTTCAGCGCTGGCTTGAGATTCAACAGTTTTGACTAGCTCATTGAGCCAAAGCTTACTTGAGCAATTAATGCCTACCGTTAGATGAGAGCGCTGATTATGAGCCCCGTACTCGGAGATTTTCTTAGAGCAGGGACACAGACTTTTAACCGGGACAGTGACCTCTAAGGTAGAATCTAGGTAACCGTTTTCAATCTGCCCCACCAAAGTGACTTGGTAATCCATTAAGCTTTTTACACCGGAGACAGGTGCCGTCTTCTCAATGAAGTACGGAAACTGTAGTTCTATATAACCATTTTGTGCTTCGAGACGTTGTACCATTTCGTTTAGCATTTTATGGAAATGCTTAGCCGAAATTACCGTTTCAGTTTCATTAAGTATTTGCAAAAAGCGCGACATATGTGTGCCTTTTTGATCATGCGGAAGACTTACCGACATTGAAAAGGTCGCAATACTTGATGAGGTGCTGCCATCTCGGTTCTGCACCGTAATTGGGTGAGAAATATCTTTTATCCCAACGCGACTAATGGGTATCTCGCGAGTGTCATGACTACCTTGGACATCTTCGATAGGAGCCGTGCTTGCGTTATTCTTTGATTTAGGATTATTCACAGTAGTACTTCAGTTTTGGTTTGTCTTGCATTAATTAGTTATAAAGGTGCTCAGGCCGCGTAATTCAAATGTCGATTATGGGGCTATGGTCTTACTTGTTCATATGAGCGCTTTTTTCAATGGTTGGTCGGTACTCGAAAAGTGACTGGAGTTGCTGATCGACGCCACAATGCCTGGTGCGTCTAAGCCACATTCAGCTAATTGTTGCTCCTGACTCGCGTGTTCTACATATTGGTCTGGTAAGCCCAAATTCAAGCAGGGAGTGGTTATTTCTTTGTGAGCGAGGAATTCATTAACCGCAGAGCCTGCGCCCCCGGCGATGACATTTTCTTCGAGAGTCACAAAAAATGAATGATCTTGGGCAAGCTGACAGATTAATTCTGCGTCAATGGGTTTAACAAAGCGCATGTTGATTAGGGTCGCATTAAGCGTATCAGCGACTTCACGCGCCGTGGCGAGTAGCGTTCCAAACGACAGTATCGCTACCTGGGCACCTTGTCTGATGATCTGGCCTTTTCCAAGCTCAATCTCGGTCATGCTTGTTTGTTCAGTCGCACCGGTGCCTGCCCCGCGTGGATAGCGTACAGCGGTTAGACCTTTGTATTGGTATGCGCTATACAACATGTTTCGACACTCTGCTTCATCGCTCGGTGCGTATATAACGGTATTGGGTATGCAGCGCAAAAAACTGTAATCAAAGACACCAGCATGGGTGGCGCCATCTGCGCCCACTAAACCAGCCCGGTCAATGGCGAGCATGACATCTAAGTCTTGCACGCTGACATCATGAATTAATTGATCATAAGCACGTTGTAAAAACGTTGAATATATCGCGACTACCGGCTTGAGTCCGTCGCATGCCATACCAGCGGCGAATGTTAATGCGTGTTGCTCAGCAATGGCTACGTCAAAATACCGTTTAGGATATTCCTCAGAAAAACGCACTAAGCCGGAACCTTCGCGCATGGCGGGAGTGATTCCTACTAGACGATCATCTTGTGCGGCCATGTCACATAACCAGTCGCTAAATACATCGGTATAGGTTCTAACTTTAACTTTCTTGCCGATAACTCCCGTTGTGGGGTCGAATGGAGCCACTCCGTGATAGGTGATCGGTGCTCCTTCGGCCGGCTCAAAGCCTTTGCCTTTTTTAGTAACGATGTGCAAAAAACGTGGCCCATCAATTTCTTTTAGATTCTGCAGAGTTTTTACCAGCGTCTCTATGTCGTGGCCATCAATAGGCCCGGCATAATAAAAGCCCATCTCTTCAAAAAAGGTGCTCGGTAGCACCATCCCTTTGATGTGCTCTTCCCATCTTCTTGCGTAGTCGCGTACCGGAGGCACCGCTTCTAATGCTTTCTTTGTGCCTTTGCGCACGGAAGTCACCGTCGGGCCGGTCATTAACCGGGTCAAATAATTTTTGAGTGCGCCCACATTCGGCGAAATAGACATGTCGTTATCGTTCAAGATAACCAGTATATTCGCATCCATGTCTCCAGCATTGTTGAGTGCTTCGAAGGCCATGCCTGCCGTTAACGCACCGTCGCCGATTACGGCTACGACATCGCGCTCGAGCTCTTGCTGAGCGGCCGCCACCGCCATGCCAAGAGCGGCACTAATCGATGTGCTTGAATGTCCTGCACCAAATGTGTCGTATTCGCTTTCAGACCGCTTTAGAAAACCCGAAAGGCCCTCAGCTTGACGGATGGTATGCAATTGGTCACGGCGTCCCGTTAGAATTTTGTGCGGATAAGCTTGATGACCAATATCCCAAACGATTCGATCATTTGGCGTATTGAATACATAATGCAGTGCGGTTGTGAGCTCTACTGTACCGAGCCCCGCTGCAAGGTGACCGCCAATTTTGGCGACCGTATCAATCAGGAACTGTCGAGTTTCGTCGCACACTTGTTGAAGTTGTTCTGGCTCGCACTGCCGAAGATCAGCCGGGCTGTCTAAGGTCATCAATAATGGATACGTTTGGTTTAGTGGGTTCACAATTGGTATTTAGGTGCTGGGTTTATGGCTTTAAATTAGTTGTGCTGTCGCTGAAATAGTTGTTCCGTCACTTAGTGGCTACGCTTGATGACGAGCTTAGCTAAATCGGCAAGATGGTCGGTATTATCGCCGATACGGGCGAGGCTTGCCATTGCCGATTGGTAAAGTCTTTCAGCTAATTTTTTGGATTCTTCTAGCCCGATTAGTGCGGGGTAGGTTGATTTGCCTAACTCTTCATCGGCACCAGTTCTTTTACCCAGCATATCTGTAGTGGACTCAACATCCAAAATGTCATCAACCACTTGGAATGCGAGGCCGACGTTTTGTGCATAATCTTCAAGTGCTTTGAGGGTCTGATGAGAGCAATGATCGCTGCAAAGAGCACCACAAATAACAGCGGCTTGGATCAAAGCGCCAGTCTTGCAGCGATGAACCTGCTCAAGTTCATTGATGTTGAGAGATTTGCCTGTGGCCAAAATGTCCAGAATTTGTCCACCCACCATACCTGTATGGCCTGCATGGGTCGAAACTCTTTGTGAGATTTTTCTAACTTGCCGATCAGTTAGTTCTGAGGCTTCTGAAGATAGGGTCTCAAACGCCAGAGTGAGTAATGCATCGCCGGCGAGAATGGCTGTAGCTTCATCAAATTCAATATGATTAGTGGCTTTTCCGCGTCTTAGGTCATCGTCATCCATTGCTGGTAAATCGTCGTGAATTAGCGAGTAAGCATGAATGCACTCCAATGCCGCCGCCACACTATCAAGCCTTGCGAGAGGCGCGTGTGTCGCGAGACCCGCACCGTACACCAGTAGCGCTCGTAGCCTTTTTCCCTCGGATAAAGTGGAGTAGCGCATCGCGTCTAATAATCGCGGCGGTGTATGCTCACTAACTAGGAGTTTATCGAGCACTCGCTCATTTCTGATGTGCAGTTCTTTTAGTAAGTTGTTCAAATCAATTAGTAAAAAAGGCGTTGAAAAGTGTAAGTACTAGTGAATAATAATTGCCGCAATGTTTTGGCAGCGGGTTAAATTGGCAGCCTAAACATTATTGTTCAAATTATTGATTAAATAGCAATCAGCACTCGGTGGTTAACTATTGTCTTCAAAAGGTTCAGTTTGAAACAAGCCGTCATTGTCCTTGATTAAAATTTCGACTTTCTGCTCAGCATTACTCAGAAGGCCATGGCAATGTTTCATTAAGGAGACGCCGCGCTCAAAATCGGCAAGTGACTTTTCTAAATCCTGTTCGCCGCGTTCCATTCTATTGACGATGCCTTCTAGTTCAGAATAGGCTTTTTCAAAATCCAGTTGGGTAACTTTTGTGGCTTTTTCTTGGGTCGACATGGTTTGTTTGGACGTATCAAAATTAAGACTCGGTATTCTATCATTTATTGCTGGCTAGGTGAGTTCGATGTGAATTCAATCTCCGAATATCGGGCATTCTATTTGTGCGTCAATCGGAATATTATTGTTTGGGTCGACGGCGCTTTCACGTTAGAATCACTGTCTGATTTGAAACATTTTTGGGAATAATATCCCTTCTGAAAAGGCATTATGAGCACAGAATACGATTCTTCGGCCATTGAAGTACTAACCGGGCTTGAGCCCGTTCGTAAACGGCCGGGCATGTATACATCGACTGAACGGCCTAACCATTTGGTGCAAGAAGTCGTCGATAACAGCGTTGACGAAGCGATAGCCGGTCACTGTAAAAAGATAGATGTGACCCTGTTTAAGGACGGTTCCGTAGAAGTCAGAGATGATGGACGCGGAATGCCAATAGATATCCATCCTGAAGAGGGCGTTCCTGGCGTAGAAGTTATTATGACTCGCTTGCACGCAGGGGGGAAATTCTCTAATAAAAACTATCGCTTCTCTGGTGGTTTGCACGGGGTGGGAATTTCTGTGGTAAACGCACTATCCACCAATGTTGAGGTTTGGGTTAAGCGCGGTGGTACTGAATATAATATGTCTTTCGCCAATGGGATAAAAACCAATGATTTAGAGGAAATAGGTTCGGTAGGGCAGCGTAACACCGGGACTACCTTAAGATTTTGGCCAGATCCGGTATTTTTCGACTCACCTAAAGTGAGCGTTAATAACCTGAAGCGCTTGTTGCGAGCTAAAGCGGTTTTGTGTCCTGGTTTGACCATCACTTTCGAGGATGAGGCTAAACCTGCTAATAACGAGGATTGGTTCTACGAAGACGGGCTTAAAGCTTATTTGCTAGGTTCAATGGGTGATATTGAACGCATCCCAGAGGACGGCTTTCAAGGAAAAGAGGCTAGTGAAGATGAAGAGGTAGCATGGATTGTTACATGGTCCCACGATATGACAGACGCGATTACTGAAGCCTACGTCAATTTAATTCCTACGCCGCTTGGTGGAACGCACGTAAATGGCCTACGAATTGGCTTAACGGAAGCGATCCGAGAGTTTTGTGATTTCCGTAACTTATTGCCTAAGGGAGTAAAAATTTCACCTGAAGATGTGTGGGCGCAATGCCAATATGTATTGTCGGTCAGTATGAAGGATCCGCAGTTTTCCGGGCAAACCAAAGAGCGGCTATCGTCACGCGAGATATCACTGTTTATCTCGACCAAGGTAAAAGATGCCTTCGCCTTATGGTTAAATCAAAACCTAGAGCTTGGCGAGCGGATCGCCATGGTAGCCATAGAGAATGCGCAAAGCAGACTCAAATCAGCTAAAAAAATAACGCGTAAGAAAATAACATCTGGGCCTGCGTTACCAGGTAAATTGGCTGATTGTTCAAGTGAAGATATCGATGAAACAGAGTTGTTTTTAGTAGAGGGTGATTCAGCGGGCGGTTCAGCTAAGCAAGCCCGAGATAGAAAAACGCAGGCAATTATGCCGCTACGGGGAAAGATTCTTAATACTTGGGAAGTGGATTCTAATCAGGTATTAGCATCACAAGAGGTACATGATATTTCGGTCGCCCTAGGCGTTGATCCGGGCTCTGATGATTTGGAAGGTTTGCGATATGGCAAGATTTGCATACTGGCCGATGCGGATTCTGATGGTTTGCATATCGCCACTTTATTATGCGCATTGTTTGTACAACATTTTCGTACCTTGGTGGAGGCAGGACATCTATATGTCGCGATGCCACCGTTGTATCGGATCGATCAAGCCAAACAAGTTTTTTACGCTCTAGATGATGAAGAGCATGACGCCATTATTGCGAGTATCAAAGCAGAGAAAGCGAATGCAAAAATTAACGTGCAACGTTTTAAGGGGCTAGGAGAAATGAACCCAGGGCAATTGCGGGAGACGACCATGAAAGCTGAAACGCGACGTCTGGTTCAAATGACAATTAGCATGGGAGATGGTACAAATAAAGTAATGGACATGTTACTCGCCAAGAAGCAGGTACCAGCCCGTAAATCTTGGTTGAGTGATAAAGGCGATCAGGCTATTTTCTAGGGTGATTTTCTAGTGAAAAACGGTGTAACCCCTGGCCTATATCAACACTTTAAAGGGGCATACTACAAAGTTGTTGGTGTTGCGCGTCACTCGGAAACTGAAGAAGAGTTAGTCTCCTATCAAGCTCTTTATGGTGATAAGGGCTTATGGGTTAGACCTCTTTCAATGTTTGTAGAATCTATTACTAGAGATGGGGAGACATTTCCACGGTTTGCGCGCTGTGCAGAACAAACAATGGTTTTAGAAATTGCGAAACTAACCATAATTAAGGGCGAGGAGGCTAACTTTGAGGCAAGTTTTGCTAGGGCATCAGAGATTATTGCCGCTCGACAAGGTTATATAAGCCACCGTTTAATACGCTCAAAAACTATCCAAAATGAGTTTCTGCTCACCGTAGAATGGCAGACTGTAGAAGACCATAAAACTGGTTTTCGGCAATCGGCTGAATACCAGCGGTGGTCCGAATTACTTCACCATTTTTACGACCCATTTCCCACAGTCGAGTACTATAAATTCTAACGGCAAAATTTAACTATCAAACTTTAACTGTAAGCTTTAACCAAAAGTCGCCTCCTAAGCGGTGTGCACTGACACCGAGACTCCGTTAAGTGCTGCATTCCCACTGAGCGCGTCAAAGAACTTATCATCAGTTAACTGATTGCAATTGACTCCCTCTTGTTGGCTGGCAATGCTCAACTTAACACCCTTTTTCTGGTGTCCCCAGCCATGCGGTAGACTGACCACGCCCGGCATCATTTCGTCGCTTGCAATCACCGTTGTGGTGACGCTCCCGACTCGTGATTCCACAGTGACTTGAGTCTCTGTTTGAATTCCTCGAGAGGCTAAATCGTCCGGATGCATTAGCAGCTGCCATCTTGGCTTACCCTTAACTAACCGATGATAATTGTGCATCCAAGAGTTGTTGCTGCGTACGTGGCGACGCCCGATTAATAATAGCTCACCTTCGACGGTGGGGGATGCTGAGCTTGCTAACCGCTCCAAATCGTCGAGATAAATCTGCGGTGCGGCGTCAATTAACCCCGATTTAGTCGCTATTCGATGTTCAAGCCCCGGCACTAGCGGGCCGAGGTCTAAGCCGTGCGGAGATTCCTTGATTTTGTCTAATGTTAAGGCCGTTTCTGGGTTCTGTTGCTCGCCGTAGAAGTCCGTTTGTATACCATGGTCAACAACGACGTCTGGAGCAGGCATGGCTCTAAATTCCTGGCCTTTCAATTCGCTAATTTTGGCACTCACTTTATTGAAGATTTCCCAATCGTGTAGTGCACCTGCCTGTGGGGCAAATACAGCAGGGTTATAGCGAGCACTATTACGAATCGCGAGGCGCAGAAACGCAATATCGTAGTGATCGTGCTCAAGTGGGCTAGTTGGCGGCAGGATAATGTCTGCATGCCGAGTTGTTGCATTAATATAGAAATCAAAGGCGACATAAAAATCGAGTGACTCGAACGCACGTTCCAACTCACCGGCATTGGCGCTCGATACTAATGGGTTACCCGCAATGGTTACCAGCGCCTTAATTTGACCTTCACCCGGTGTCAGTATCTCTTCGGCCATCGCGATGGCAGGAAACTCTCCAGCAAATTCTGGCAAGTTGCTCACTCTCGATTGAAAGCGGTTAAAGTGCCCAGTGGCGGGTGCGCCTTTGCGTATATAAGCGAAGGCAGGAGACGTGAGCAACGCGCCGCCCTTTGAGTCTAG
>CAJQNY010000175.1 GCA_905479805.1 uncultured Arenicella sp. | reverse complement strand
GGAGGCAAATACTTCTTGCTCGCCAAAACCATCCCAATCCGCCACCATCAGGCGATAACGATAGCGTTGAAATTCAATCTCTGTACGCTTTACAAACGCAATTCGTGAGTTATACGCGCCACTGTTTCCTGTAAAGGCTTCATAAACCGCATCACTCACGATGTGTGCGGCGGTACGCAGGTCTTGCTTACGTAAATTTGGGATTCGCTTACCACTGCCTATTTCTTGTTCACGGGCAACATCGAAAATACGAAATTGCAGCTCGTAATTATCATCACCCAATTTCCATATTTCTCCGATAACCAAGGCCTCGGCATCCACGAAACGCCAGTCCTTAAACCGAACATCTTCGGCACGGGATGGGAAGCTCATAAAATCCACGGAAGATAATGGCTCAAATTTTCCTGAAGCACGCAAGTCCGTGGCAATCACTTGATCAATCTGGGTTTCAAGCGGAGCACCATCCACTGTTTTAAACGGTACGATGGCAATTGGAATTCCTCTAATCTGGCCGGCTTCAATGGTCCCTCTTAGCTTCGCTGAATGCGCTGTGCCTGAAAACAAAAACACTATCGTAATGACGGTGATTTGTACTTTATTTAGGGTCAATTTCATTTCGATGCACTCGGATGTTTAACTTCAAATTCAAAACTCTCAGAACTTAACCTTCGATTCGCTTCAGGCAGTTCACGGATATCGGGCATTGGCAAAGGGCTGGCTTTATAAACTGCCGACTCGACAGAATCATCATATCTCTTACTTCCGCTAGATTCTATCGTGCGAACGTATTGGACATCGCCAGATGGAGATACTTTAATATCAACTGTACTTTTTCGCCATATTTCGAAACTTGGATCAACCGTACGCACTGACCCTATCCTTCTGCCAATCAAAGCAAAATACTTTTGAATGGCCGTTACCGTTCTCTGTTCCGCAACTTGAGAAGCCAACATAGCTTCTTCTTCATCGATTAAGCGCTGCATGTCTTGAGCGGCTAACAATTCGCGCTCTTCTGTCTCAATACGCTCTAATTCTTCTTGCTGCTCACGCTCTTTCTTTTTCTTGTCGGCGGCTAATTTTTCTTTTCTCTTTCTTTCTTTAGCGTCTCGAGCTCTCTTTTCTTTGTCTTTCTTGGCTTTTTCCAACTCTTGTTGCTTCTTTAGTGCAATTTCCTTTCTTTCAAGCTCCAATTCCTTGGTTTTTTCTTTTTCAAGCTTTTGCTGTTTCTTCAGGTCTTCAATTTGTTTTTCTTCGTCGGCCGACTTTTTACGCAGGTCTTCAAGCCGCTTGCGCTCCTGCGCCTCTCTGCGTTTTTTGGCTGCATCGGCCTTTTTCAGCTTATCCTGCTGTTTTTTGATTTGTGATTCATCAATCGTCGTGGCCTTAACAACATCAACTTTTTCAGCGTAGGCAGCATCAATACTCTCATGCTTAGAGGTAAAATTGAAAACCATCGCCCCTAGTATCAGCACGTGCACTAAGGCCGCGCCAATGTAGGCGATCGTTTTATTGCGCTTAGCGCCTTGAATTCTTCTTTCGCTCATCAGCTCTTATTCTTATTATTTAGCGCTTTGGATCAGCTTCTAGAGGCGTCGTCACCAAGCTAACTGTTTCCACACCTGCAGATTTGAGTAACACCATTGCTTGCAGGACATCATCGTAGATAGCTTGTTTGTCACCACGAACCAAAAAATCTGTCTGCGGTTTTATCCGCTTCAAAGCCGCCGCCGCGATCATTACTTCTTGCTGTGTTTTTGCCAAATCGTCGATATACATTTGACCTTCGGCATCAACCGTTAAGATAAAAGGTTCAGGTGAATCTGGGTTGTAGTCAACTGGGTTTGCATTCGTTTGCGGCAAATCGATCTTCACGCCCTCAGTCAACAAAGGTGCTGTGACCATAAAGATGATTAATAACACCAGCATGACGTCAATATAAGGAACAACATTAATTTCGGCGATCGGCTTACGTTTTCGGCTTCGGTAACTCATTATTTTCGACCTTAACTCTTCTCAATGACGAGTTGGCGGTTAACGATGCTGACAAATTCTTCCATAAATATTTCGTATTTCCCCACTAGCTTTTCAACTTCATTGGAGTATCGGTTATAGGCAATTACAGCGGGTATTGCCGCAAATAACCCCATTGCAGTAGCGATCAGCGCCTCGGCGATGCCCGGCGCAACACTGGCGATAGTCGCTTGTTGGGTGGAAGAGCCGAGCGAGATAAACGAGTTCATAATGCCCCACACCGTTCCAAACAGTCCGACATAAGGACTGGTTGATCCCACGGTCGCGAGAAACGGGATTTGTGATTCAAGATGCTCTATTTCGCGACTCAACTCTACCCGCATCGCTCGTTGCACGGCATCAAGAAGGTCATTATTATTAGCGTAGCCACGCTCTGTTAAACGTTGGTACTCTCGGTAACCTGCTACGAATATCTCCGACATTCCGGATGCCTTACTCGTTTCGGCACCCCAGTGGTTATACAAGCTTTGCATGCTGCCACCAGACCAAAACTCTTCTTCAAACTTTTTAGTCAAGGCGCGCTCGCGGCGGATCTGTAGCGACTTCGAAAAAATGATCGACCACGAGAACAAGGATGCAAGGAAAAGTAGCAGCATGACGAATTGCACGGTCAAACTCGCTTCCATTATTAACGAAATAATCGACATGTTATCCGCGACTGCAGCATGAGCCGCGTTAGCCACAGCTTCATTACTTAGATTTTCAGCTGCCAAGCCATCTGGCGAGCCATCGGTTTGCCCAACAGACTGAGCAAAACTATGTGCCATGAAATTTTCAACACTCATAATATTCAATATCTTTTAGTTAGATTTGTTTGTTCACTGCGTTTTTTAGGAACCGAGTTTTAGTCACCGAGTAAGCTGCGGCACCGCTTATTTTTCAAAAAGTAAATTTAGTCGGTGAGCCTGGTACGTCAATACCGCAGTGTTTTAAACCGTAAAACCCAGCTAAGACTTTACTGCCTCACGAAACCCCAACGGCATGGCACACAATTTATACGAATGTCTATCTAATGTCGCTAGTTTTATTAGCCCTGTACACAATAAATCATCCCCATTATAGATATTTTGTTCGACTAACAACTTAACCTTACCCACCTGCAATGCACGACAAGAGACTTTTACCTCGTCGAATAGACGCGCTGGTTTATGGAACAACAGTTTGGCCTCTCTAACGACCCAAAGCACACCATCATTTTGCTCCATACTGACGACGTCATGACCTAAGTGCGCTAGCCAATCACAACGACAGCGCTCCATAAATTTTAAGTAATTCGCATGATAAACGATGCCGCCAGCGTCGGTATCTTCATAATAAATTCTAAACTTAGATGTGAAGTCGTTGCTGTTCATACACAAAAAATCTTAGTGGTCACACAGGCCCTTTAAGCATCAAACAATTTAGTTTGAGGATGGCCAGGATCCTGCTTGGGCGCCTCTAAGCCAAAATGTGCCCACGTACGCTTCGTTACCACTCGACCTCTAGGCGTTCGCATCATAAAACCTTGCTGAATTAGGTACGGCTCAATCACGTCTTCAATCGTACCGCGTTCTTCACCAATAGCCGCCGCTAAACTGTCTACACCGACGGGGCCGCCATCGAACTTTTCCATAATCGCTTTCAGTAAATACCGATCCATTTGGTCCAAACCATTGGGGTCGACTTCCATCATATCCAGAGCACGCTCTGCCATGTCTTCGCTCAAGCGACCATCGCCGCGTACTTGAGCATAGTCACGCACTCGGCGTAATAAGCGATTGGCGATACGCGGGGTGCCGCGCGCGCGGTCTGCGATAGTCTGCACCCCTTCTACCTCGGTGGGTACTGCTAAGATGTCAGAGGAACGTTTGACGATCTTAGCCAAATCTTCTGTATTGTAATATTCCAAGCGCTGCACAATGCCAAAACGGTCTCTCAATGGAGAGGTTAGCAACCCAGCCCTAGTAGTAGCGCCGATTAAAGTAAACGGTGGCAACGACAGCTTTACAGTGCGTGCTGCAGGGCCTTCGCCAATCATGATATCCAGCTCAAAGTCCTCCATGGCCGGATAAAGTATCTCTTCGACAATCGGGCTCAAACGATGAATTTCATCAATAAACAAAACATCATGCGGCTCGAGGTTCGTCAGAACCGCAGCCAGATCGCCCGCTCGCTCCAACACCGGTCCCGATGTCTGGCGTATTTTTACGCCCATCTCTCTGGCGATAATATTGGAAAGCGTGGTTTTACCTAACCCCGGCGGGCCGAAAAGTAAAACATGATCCAGCGACTCATTTCTTGATCGCGCCGCTTCTATAAAAATAGATAGCTGCTCCTTTAACTTTGGCTGGCCCACAAAATCATCTAAAAGCTCTGGACGCAAACTGCGATCGATAACATCTTCGTCGCCGAGCTGTAGTTCAGGGTCAATTGGGTTCTCTTCTGTCATGTTTGAGATTATAGCGGGTTAACCGGGGATGCCCTAGAGAACCTTGCCGGATAAAATCCTCAGTGACTGACGAATAAACTCTTCGCTGCTTAGGTCTTTATCTAAACTACGCACCACACGGCTTGCGTCGCTATTTTTATAACCCAAGGACTCGAGTGCTGAGATCGCATCCTGCCGTCCATCACTCGCATGAGAGGCAATATTTGCTTCCAGAGCAATATCAGCGAATTCCTTCTCAAGGCGGTCTTTCATTTCGACAACTAATCTTTGCGCTGTTTTCTTGCCAATTCCTGGCACCGTAGTCAATTGGTTGAAGTCCTCATTTGCCATACAAGCCAACAGCTCTTGCGCTGACATGGTCGATAATACGGCAAGCGCAACTTTAGGCCCGACACCGTTAACTTTGATCAAACTTCGAAACAAATCACGTTGTTGTTGGCTACTAAATCCAAACAATAATTGCGCGTCCTCACGGACCACCATATGCACGTGTAGATCTAAAGCCTCATTAACGGCGGGCAATTCATAGAACGTCGACAACGGGGCCTCTAACTCGTAACCAATACCATTCACATTAAGCAATATAGTTGGCGGTTGTTTATCGAGTAAAATACCACTTAGCCAAGCAATCATGCACTTCGTCCTCTAATTGTAGATCCGGTTTGTTTTTCAATCGCCTGAGTCAGCTGGCAATGGTGCGCATAACACACCGCCGCCGCCAGAGCATCGGCTGCATCTTCGGGAGGGGCAACACGCAGGCCCAGTAATATGCGCATCATATGCTGTACTTGGGCTTTGTCTGCACGCCCTCGCCCGACTACGGTTTTCTTAATTTCAGTGGCGCTGTACTCGCACACGGGGATATCGTTGTTTACTGCTGCTAGAACGGCCGCACCACGCGCATGACCAAGCACTAAAGCTGATTGCGGATTTTTGGCCAAAAACACTTTTTCGATCGAGACCACATCGGGTTTTGTTTCAGCAATGATTACTTGTAAACGCGAGTAGATTTCTTTGAGACGAAAGGCCAATTCTCCTTTTGGCAATTTAAGAGATTCAGAGTAAACATGTTTTAACTCTGAACCCCGTGCCTCGATAACACCAACACCGGTTATTTGTGACCCGGGATCTATTCCCAAAATGGTAATCGCTGGCTTGGATGACTGCACTAATTTCTCAAGAATGAGCGTTGTAATGAACGATAGAAATCATTCAGCGAACAATGATTCTGGGAAATCGGCGTTAGTATAAACATCTTGCACATCATCTAAATCTTCAAGCGCATCAATCAACTTCATGACTTTTTCGCCATCAGATTCGCTCAATTCAATTTCATTCGCTGCCTTATAAATCACCTCTGATGATTCGGTTGCCATGTCA
>CAJQNY010000174.1 GCA_905479805.1 uncultured Arenicella sp. | reverse complement strand
TCGCCCTGTCATCAATGCTGCGCGAGTTGGCGAACAAATTGGCGCCGTGTAGAAACGGTTAAGGCTTATTCCGTTAGCGGCTATTTGATCAATGGTTGGGGTATTAATCTCAGAACCTCGAAACCCAGGGTCGGCAAAGCCTAAATCATCCGCCACAAAGATAACGATATTAGGTTTTTCGTTGGCTTGATTCGGATTTGCGTTGACGGAAGAAGAAGCGAACCCAGCCAGAGCAAGAATTGCTAACAACAGAATGTTTCGCGGCTTCGCCATCAATAATATTTTAATAGCTATTTTAGAAATTCAGGGGCATTGGGTAGATCCTTCTCTCCCATATCGGTACTCATGAAACTGGTTTTGTATTTTAAACCCCAGCCGAAGGTTCTATCAAATGCGATATGCGCTGCCCAGATTAAAGCCACCTGTTGCAATAGTTCGCTCTGCTGAAAATGTGCCATACCTAGGACTATTATTGGCAAAACAAAAAGGTGAGTAAGGTTATAACAGTAGGCGCCAATCTTGGGGCCTGCCAGATAAGCAAAAACGGCTATATCTGGCAAGAAAAACCAAATGGCAAAACGCCACATGTCGTAGCCTGAGGCGTAATAAACCAAGGTTAAGGCCAACAATATAACGCCAGCCTCTAATCTTCTGTGCAATATAGGGTTCATAGTCGCCTCATTAATTCATTAGCATGCTTTAACCCATCCACCAACGACTTTAGTTTCTAGGAACTCTTCAAGCCCCCAACGACCACCCTCGCGACTGTTTCCGGATTGTTTGTAGCCACCAAACGGCGATGGTACGGCGGTTACCGCTTGGCCATTCACTTCAACCATGCCTGAACGTAGCTGCCGTGCAACGCGCTGCGCTTTGTCTTGATCTTGAGTCTGTAAATAGTTGGTCAATCCGTACACGGTGTCGTTAGCCATTTCCACGGCTTGTTGTTCGCTATCGAATTTCGATATAGACAACACTGGCCCAAATATCTCATTACGATACACGCTCATTTCTGGAGTCACATCAGCGAAAACAGTGGGCTTAACGAAGTAACCTTTTTCGTGATCACCTGCGCGGCCGACTCCACCTGCTACTAAGCGTGCACCTTCATCAATGCCTTCCTGGATCATCGTTTGAATCTTGTTGTACTGTACTTCAGAAACCACGGGGCCTATGTGTTGACCCTGATTCGCTGCTAGATCCACCGCAGTTGCGTTAGCAACCATGGCGGCTGTTTCCACCGCTGCATCATAGGCTGATGCTTCCACCATCATTCTGGTTGGCGCGTTACAACTCTGTCCACTATTGAAAAAACAACCGCCTGCACCGCGCATGACAGCTTGCTCATCGGCATCAGCAAAAATAATATTTGCGCCTTTACCACCAAGCTCTAGGGCAACACGTTTAACCGTATCGGCGGCATTCTTACTAATGGCAGTGCCAGCACGAGTCGACCCGGTGAACGACACCATATCAACATCAGGATGGCCTGATAATTGCGTACCAACGCCCAGACCATCACCGTTAACCATATTGAACACGCCCGCCGGAAAACCCGCCTCATCCATAATCTCGGTAAATAACAAAGAAGATAGAGGCGCAACTTCAGACGGCTTCAAAATCATGGTGCAACCAGCAGCAAGAGCAGGAGCAACCTTTAAGGTCACTTGATTCATCGGCCAGTTCCAAGGCGTAATCATCGCGGCCACACCAATCGGCTCATGAATGATTCCATAGCCTTCGTTTTGATCATCCAATGGATGTTCAAAAACAAAATTCTTCAGTGCTTCAATCGTGTTGGCAATATGCGCTTGGCCGGCGCCGGTTTGCAATGCGTTGGCTATATCAATTGGCGCACCCATCTCAGTAGAAATAGCCTCCCCCATTTCCCCCGCACGACGTGTGTAAACACCGAGAAGATTTTGCAACAACTCTAGTTTGTCATCTCGGCTAGTGATGCTCCAACTTGGGAAGGCGGCTTTTGCAGCTGCTACAGCGGCATTGGTATCCGCTGCGTCGCCTATGGAAATAGTGGCACAGACTTCTTCAGTGGAAGGATTAATTACATCCATGTCTCTCGCAACCGCCGGGTTAACCCACTGACCGTTAATATAAAACTGTTTTTGCTTACTCATACTATTTCTCCTAGTTATCCGTGATGTAGGTGAAAGCCGTGCTGGCCACCCCATCTAATTATTAATCTATTGCTATATGTTTCTGTTGCTATTGATTTTTGGTACGCGCTTTGGCCGTTAGTTTTGAAATTTTACGGCTGAAACTATTCGGTAAGAACCGTTTTAAGATGTCCATAATAACCGCATCTTTGCCAATGCGAATTCTAATTTCATTTTTCTCAATAGCGCTGACAATTCTTTTTGCTGCATACTCAGGCGAGTTGCCAATCTTCTCAACCATCTTATAACTTTTCTCAGCCGTTTTAATGTCGTCTGATTCCTGCAGGGTCGCCAAAATCATTTTGGTTTTAATGGCACCTGGGTGTACCGATGTCACACCAATATTTTCATGCAAGTGCTCTGCATGAAGCGTCTCGCTAATCGCCCGAACGGCCGCCTTAGTTCCACTATACGACGCCTGGTTTGGTAAGCCAACAAATCCAGTCATGCTAGACATATTGATGATGTGCGCGCCTTCATTTTGGCCGGCTTTTTTGAGCGCAGGTAGAAACGCATTGCAGCCGTGAATCACGCCCATTAAGTTAATACCAATCACTCGCTGCCAATCGGCCATAGTGTGATTTTCAAAACTCTTTTGTAGAGTTATTCCCGCATTGTTCACTAAGATGTTTACTTTGCCTTGTTGTGCTAACACTTCAGCTGCCAAAGCTTGCACACTTTCAAAACTTGTAACGTCAGCATTATGTAATGTGGTCTTAACGCCATATTCACTTAACGCCGCTAAGTTTTCATTCAACGCATCGTCATTAATATCCACCAATGCCAGATTGCACCCTTTGGCGGCTAACGCTTGCGCTAGACAACGAGCGATGCCGCCACCGCCACCAGTAATTACGGCAACACACCCTTTCTCAATTTTCATATTCTTTCCAGTTATTTTTAAGCGCTTTCTTGTCTGTTCAACTTACAATAAATACCGCCAGGCAAATCAATGCTCGTTACACAAAAATTGCAATGCGTACACCCGCTTCGATAATCGTGTAGCTTTTCCTTAGCATTATTCACAAACGCTGGGTCTTTTAACAACACACGCCCTAATTGAATGAAGTCCACGCCTTCGGCCATAACCGTTTCTATACTCTCGACGGTATGACAACCTCCAATATAGACCATTTGTGCGTTTTTAATTCGTTCTCTTACCCGCTTGTGACCGTCTAAAAAATACAATTCTTTGTACGGCATATCACGAAACATTTTCGGCGCAATAAATTTAAAAATAGTTTTAGTTATCAAGTTCGGAGCAGTTTCAATGATGCCTGGCGCGATGGAGTCACCACGGAACATAGGCATGGGGTTATAACTACTGGTACCACCACTGGTGATGAGTGCATCAATGCCCTCTTTGTCTAAAATTTCGGCCACTACTAATGCTTCGGGCTCTCGTAAACCACCGCGAACTGCATCAAACATACCCATCTTGCCTAATATTGGGAAATCAGGCCCCACCGCTTTACGCACGGCTTGAAGCGCCATAACTGGCACGCGCATTCGGTTTTCAATGCTGCCGCCATATTGATCACTACGCCGGTTGGTGAGCGGGCTAATAAATTGGCTCAATGCATAACCGTGCCCAAAGTGAATTTCTATCGCATTAAATCCTATATCTTTCATATACGCCGCAGCGTCATGGAAGCTCTGGATAAACAGCTCGATGTCCTTATCACCCATTGCTCCTGCATAAGGCATACCGACCATCGCACCCATATTATTAAAGTGCCGACTCGGGCCTAAAGGACGCTTAAGGCGTTGCAGATCTTTGTTCTTGGAAAAGTGCCCACAGTGACCCATTTGACCTGAGATCATTGCTCCTGTTGAGTGAAGTTCATCCACCATTTTGGTGAGCGGCTCTCTTGTAGTCTCGTTCATCAAAATCATGTCTTGATGAATACGGCCATCGGGTTCAGTCGCACAATAGGCGATGGTGGTCATACTAACGCCGCCTTGACAGATCTCTTTATGAAAATCGCTGAGTAACTCACCAGGAATCCCGTTTGGCGTTTTACCTTCAAAAGTAGCCGCTTTGATAAAGCGATTACGTAATTCTAATTGGCCTAATTTCGCTGGAGAAAACGCGCGTTTTAGGTGTTCATTCATAAATAAGTTTTCCTATCTCTGCCATCAAGCGTGCTACGTTCGACACTGTTTTATTAAGCACTATAGCCACCATCAACAAAGAGGGTTTGGCCAGTAATATACTTGGATCGCGCAGAGGCAAAAAAGACCGCAGCATTGGCGATATCTTCCGCTTCACCAAAACACTTTAATGGCAGTGCGCCTTTAACGGCGGCCTTCCAATTTTCATCGAAAACACCCTCGGCTTCTAAACGTTTAAAAATACCCGCTTCGATCACGCCGACGCCAATACTGTTTGCACGAATGCCGTGTTCGCCCTCTTCGGTGGCAATGGTTTTCATCAGCGCATCAATCGCGGCTTTTGGAGCAACCGATAAGGCATCGCGTGGTGGAGTTCTTCCCAAACCGGCTGAGGAGACATGCACTAATGAACCGCCCCCTGATTCACGCATATGGGTAACAACGGGCTGTATCACATTCATAAACCCAGCGAGGTCGTTTTGCATAACCTCCGCCCATTGTTGTTTCGATATCTCGGCAACAGAAGGTTGACCGATATTTGAGCCAATGGCGTATACCAGTGCGTTAATGCGCCCATGTTGCGAAATCACATCGGCGATGAGCTGTTCACACTGCGATGAATCACCCACGTTCAGAGGGTGAGCACTGCAATCAACGTTACCCATAGCCGCGACGACGGAGTTGGCAGCTTCGCTATTTGATCGATAGCTTATCGCGACGTTATTACCATCGTCAGCCAGACCAAGCGCACATGCGGCACCAATACCCCCGCTGCCGCCCAACACTAGGGCAGCACCGTTAGGGTAATTGGTCGTCACCATCATTTACTAGTCTCAATACTACGCGAAATCGGATTTCAATGGCCCGACCTTATCCGCAACCTTCGCAATCTCGTCTATATTGAAGTTATAGAACTTCGCAGCGTTACCACCCAAGATAGCGGCCACATCGTCTTCAGGGAATCCACTGAAAGCTTCTTTCAGGTCTTTCTTAGTGTGTGGCCAAGTACCTTCGGGATGCGGATAATCGCTTCCCCACATTAGTTGATCAAGACCAAGCTGGTGGCGCATTTCAACGTCAGTTCGTGGCATACAAGATGCTCCAATGGCGCAATTACGTTTGAAATAATCGGTTGGAGACATTGATAAATGCGATCGATAGTCACCGAGCTTTGCCGAAAAATGCGTATCGTGATAATGGTGATCCAACATCTTCAACATAGGAGGCAATAGGAAACCCTGACCTGTTTCAGTCACACTCGCCTTCAGCTTTGGAAAACGCTCAAATACGCCTCCCCAAGCCATAAAAATCAATGGTCGGTAGGTCCAGAAGAAAACTTCGGAAATGAATACGCCTACCGCACCTGGGTAATTATCGATGTTGCCCATGGGGAACATTTGGCCATAGTAATCGTCCATTGGCGCTGGCCCTGAATGAAAGCAAACAACAATACCTAGATCTTCACAAGCCTGCCAAAACGGATCGTACTTTGGGTGATGATAAGATTCATACTTACCCGTTAACAGTGGCAAAAGCACACCACCTAAGCCGTTCTCAGAACACCACCGAACCTCTTTAATGGCCTCTTCTATATCCCATAACACGGGGCAAACCGCGATGCCAAAATGACGATGAGGGTTGTTTGAAACTAATTCTGACAACCATCGGTTATGCGCACGAGCACCGGCCCATTGCAACTCAGCCGTCACACCTTCGGTCGGCATT
>CAJQNY010000173.1 GCA_905479805.1 uncultured Arenicella sp. | reverse complement strand
ATTACTGAATTCTGCAAGCGCTTGTTCCAGTGTCTTGCCATTCTCAGCCACCAACAGCGGTGCAGCCTCTTCACTCAGTTTACGAATCTCGTCCGCTATTCGATATATCAAGCTTGCCCTGTCAGCGGGCTTCATATTGCTCATCTGCCCGGATGTCACACAACGTCTAGCCGCACTCACTGCTTCATCAACTTCTTTTTTTCCTGCACACGCAATAGTGCCCACAATTTCTTCCGTTGCAGGATTTAAAACCTCTATCGCCGTACCACTATCAAGCCATTCTCCAGCTATTAGATTTAGGTAGTGGTCACCTACTTTGAATTCTGGCATTTTAAAGTCCTAGCTCCACGAGCTGCTTGGTAAGGTGGTCATTCCGAAACCGGATCTGCATCATAAACTAAGAAGCGGACTCGCTTAATCCTTTCTCGCTTAGCCCCTTCTCATAATAACTAGCAACCCATTTATGAAAAACGTGGCTCGGCACGTCTAGTACGGGTGAGAAAACCCCGCCTGTAAATGCAGGGGAACTTCTGCCTAATTGCATCCGCTCTATGGCAAAAATGTCTTCCTTGAAAACTACCTCCCACGCGTTCAATACTGCTTCACGGCACTCTTCTTTGCTTTCACTCACTGATTCTTCATCGACGTAAAAAAGCTGCAATTTCTCTCTTGATGCGTTACAGGCTTGCGGCTGTACTATTAATGCAAAGGTATGGTCGACCTGTAAGCCCAACATCACATTAGGATACAAAGAAATATATTCGCCCACCGTTTGCTTATCCTCTGGCCAGCTTGGGAACTTTGGCAAGCTATCACCTTCGACTTCCATCCATTGATAGTTAAGCGAGCCTTGGCCAGACATGTAGTCATTAACATGCAAATTTACATGCTGATCAAGCGGCGAATACGTGTTCAAACCTGGGTGCACCCACGGAAGATGATAAGCCTCACAATAATTTTCTATTGCCAACTTCCAATTAGACTTCACATTAAGCTCTAAAGTTCCGTGCGTTGGGGCAACTTGCAGTTTGTCGAACACACCCGGCCCAACAAATTCTTCCCAACGACGCTCAAGTGGCGCAATGAAGTCTGCAAAACTACCGGCTTCACCCGAAAGGTTAAAAAACACAATACCCATCCAGATATCGCTACTAATTTCCTTTAAGCCATTGGCCTCACAATTGAACCCTTCTGCAGTATTAACGCCTACCCCACCAATGTGCGGCGTACTTTTAAGTTCACCGCTTAGATCATAGCTCCAAGAGTGGTAAGGGCAACGGACCAAGTTTTTGACTGGCCCTTCTTCTGTGACCAAAACCATGCCCCGATGACTGCACACATTATGAAAGACTCGAATTTGGTTCTCTTTATCGCGCAGCATCAAAATTGGCAAACCCATAAAATCCAGCGGCTTGGCATAACCCAGCTCGGGTAAAGCACTTTCGTAATCGAGTGCTGCCCACGTCTTAGCAAATAGGTGATCGCGCTCAAAGTTAAAAAACTCTGGATCGTTATAAGCGGGATTGGGAAGACCGCTTGCTTCAGTGATTTCGTTTTGGACTTTTCTAATCGCCGCTAAGGGCACTTTTTCTAATAATGTCATAGCCAGTTAAACCGTATAAATCAATGGTATATTGCATGTTCCGCACGACAGAATAGAACACCGAAATACTCTACGTTAATTAAGAGCAAAATAGTTATTTATGAGTAAATCTTATATCAACTATTAGCGCTTAATAATTAGCCAGAAACGACTCATCAGAAAATTATTCTGATCGTCATCAGAGAAGCAACGCCAAAAGATTTTGATTCTATTTGGCCGATATTCAACGAAATTGTTTCCGCTGGCGATACCTATGCTTACAACGCCGATACCAGCCAAGAACAGGCCCAGTCCTTATGGCTTGATACCCCTAGAAAAACCTATGTCGCTGAAGAAGACGGTGTCATCCTGGGCAGCTATTATCTAAAGACAAATCAAGCCGGTCCAGGAGATCATGTGTCTAACTGCGGTTACATGGTTTCAAATTTAGCCCGTGGTAAGGGCTTAGCCACCACAATGTGTGAACACTCGCAATCGATCGCGAGAGAACTAGGTTACCAAGCAATGCAATTTAACTTCGTCGCAGCCAGTAATTCTGGTGCAGTCAGGCTCTGGGAGAAGTTGGGGTTTGAGAAAGTTGGCTGCCTACCTAAGGCCTTTAACCATCCCAACCAAGGTTTTGTGGACGCCTATGTTATGTACAAATGGCTTGGCGAAATCGATTAGGTAAGAAACTGCTTTGCTACAAATCTATTTAATAGCGGTGCTCGATTAACCAGCCTCATACCCAATATGACTCCGCTTTTTGTCAGTGTTCCCTGACTCGTGATCAAGGCGCGAACTCGTTCACTTACCCTGATGGTCTCTTGCCCTACTTGATGTCTTGATTCGCTATAACCGTCCGTTTCCCCACTTGCCATCCGAGTTGCGAATTCAACGGCATCCGCAATGCCTAAATTCATACCTCGCCCACCCACCGGAGAGTGGCAATGCGCCGAATCACCTGCTAGAAAAACTCGCCCCTTTCGATAAGTTTGCGCTTGGCGTACTGAGATATTGAATTCACCTGCACGCCTGATATTTTTTATATCCATCGTCAAAGGGAGCGTGGCGAGCGCATCCGGAGTATTCGAGATTACGCGATACCTGTTTTGCTCTAAAGGGACTACTAGTGCAACCTCTCCACCGTCAAGCAAAAATAAAGTCAGACTTCCCGACCCTGCCCAACCACTTGCATCAACATCAGCGATAGACCAGGTCTCAGGTAAATCGTAACCGATATAGTCAATTCCCAATTCTTTTCGAGTGACGCTTTCGACACCATCTGCACCCAAAAGATGATCAACACTCAATTCATCTCCACTCGCAAATCGGGCCAGCACACGGGATTCGTTCTGGCTGATACCTGCTAATTCCATGCCATATTCGACTTCGATCGATTGTTCTCGTAATGCACTGCGGAGAATTGATTCAGTGCGATCTTGCGCTAATGCGACGATGCAGTCTGGGTCCACACCGGTACCTGCGAATGACAATCCAAGTATTCGTTGTGCATTCCTATGAACGTCGACATCTTGAATTTTGATGCCCTCTGCCATCAATTGCTCACTAACCCCTGACGTACTCAGTAATCTTAGACTATTTGGCAATATTCCTACCGCACGAGAGAACCCAGAGGGCGTCTGTCTTTTTTCAACAATTCTTACATCAACGCCGCTCCTAGCTAGTTCTAGCGCGGCGGTGAGCCCTGTTGGGCCTGATCCAACAATCAATACACTCATACTTTTTCTATAATTTCCATGAAGATTCTTTTTATGCTAATCCACATACAGGTTATCATTAGCCATAGAAAATAGTAATGAAGAGTCAGGTTAATGAATATCCCAAAGTTTAATGCCGAGCCGAGTAAAGTCCAACAATGGTTGGCCGGCAGCTCACTTGAAAGTGTTTGCGAACAATTTGATCGCGATGGATATTACGTATTTGATGAGGTTTTATCGGCCAGTGAAGTTGACGCTCTCAGGAAGGAGCTTAGACCTTATCTTGAACAAGAGGTTGCTGGGCGCAACGATTTTGAAGGTGCTAACTCAAACCGCATCTACGGCATGTTGAATAAGTCGCCATTATTCGCCGACTTAGTGACACACCCACTCGCCTTGGGTTTTGCCGAAGCCGAGTTTGGCAAATCGGTTTTGTTATCAGCCTGTCTGGCGATTCAATTAAACCCCGGTGAAACAGTACAACCTTGGCATTTTGATGACAGCCATTTAGAGATTCCTCGCCCACGCGCGGCCTACGGATTGAGTACTTTTTGGGCACTGGATGAGACCACTGAGATTAATGGCGCTACCGAAATCATCCCGGGCAGCCATACCTGGGATGGCGAATTTATAGAGGGAGCTTTGGACCGGTCAGACATGAACAAGACTCATTCTGCGATTGATAATGATGGCCAGGTACAGGCCGTAAAAGCCACAATGAAGGCCGGCTCATTCATGATTGCCAAAGGCACTTTGTGGCATCGCGGTGGTGCGAATAATTCGGATAAATCCAGATTAATCATTACACCGCAATATTGCCCAGGATGGGCGAGACCATTAGAGAATATGTTACTCGCGGTATCGCGCGAGAACGCGGCAAAATTATCAAGCCGAGCGCAAGAATTAATTGGTTACAACATACACCCACCGTTTATGGGCTATGTTGACGGTATGCACCCACGACGAATATTCGAAAGCTAGGGTTCCCTTACTTACAAGGAAAGCCTACTCAGACATAAAAGCATTTAAAGGCGCCAACTCCCCGCAGTCATCACAGGCATAACCTGCGAGTTGATTGACTTCATCTTGAAATTCCGATGACTTTAGCATTTCAATAAAGGCAATTACTTCAGGATCTTGTTCTGAAAATGTTTGATAAGCCCATAGATACGTATCCTCAGTAACAGGTATGAAATCGAGGTCAAATTTAGCCGCTGCCGCTTGAACGCCAAAACCAACGTCTGCCATGCCAGTGGCGACTTGTGCCGCTACTGCGGTATGCGTGTATTCGTATTGGTCATAACCAACAATGGTCTGGCTGTCTATCTGCTCATCAAGTAGTAGCTGATCCAATAACTCTCTCGTACCCGAAAGAGGCTGGCGATTGATAAAGCGGCAACCGTTTTTGTTTACATCACTTAAAGACTGAATTGCTTTGGGATTTTCCTGCGACACCATGAGTCCTTGCTGGCGCTTGATAAAACGAATGATTTTCACTTTATCCGCCGACAACAGAGTTTGGTAGCGCTGTTGCTGGTCACCTATTTGATGATGCAAAGGAAGGTTAAAACCAGCTACTTTGCAAGAATCCGCATGCAAGGCTCGCAGGGAATCCTCAGGACCATGGTAATGCATCTCAGCTTGATAGCCTTTTATATGCTTTGGCACTAAAGCAACACCATAGCCATGACTGGCATATATTGTCATGACTCTAACTTGATCTGAGA
The DNA here is from genome assembly GCA_905479805.1 of uncultured Arenicella sp. Classification (GTDB taxonomy): domain Bacteria; phylum Pseudomonadota; class Gammaproteobacteria; order Arenicellales; family Arenicellaceae; genus Arenicella. Next base: position 10,994 of record CAJQNY010000173.1, on the reverse strand, counting down.
GCACTCGGTGAACATTGGAATTAAGCTCCATGGCCAAACTTTCCATCTGCGTATGCAATCGTGCATCAATCCGTTGGTTCGCCTGCAATAGCACTTGCCCCAAAGGCGTTAGGCTAGCGCCACGCCCTCGCTCCATATAAGTAACACTACTGCCGAAGAACGTTTCAGCTTCTTGTAAGATATTCCAGGCATGTCGGTAGGATAAATCGCACTCTTTGGCTGAAACAGTGAGCTTTTTGGTCTTATTTATCGATTCTAGGAGGGGAATTAAGGCGTCATGCAACTTATTTCCTTCAATATCCTCAAATCGCCAGTTTGGAACGATGTTTAAATTGTTAATCTGCATTTAATTTCATATTTGTAAGACGCTAAACTCATGATAACGTTGGGCTATGCATGAATATAATATGCATTACTTTTCATATATGAGCAAGAAATCATCGCAGAAAGCGCGTTTATTTCCTATAAAAACAATACACATGACTGAAATACAATGAGTAGAGATACCAGCCAAGAAGCCGTACTAGAACGCGCCAGCCTACGCGCGTCCGTATTGGATGCCATTGCCGCCAACAAACATCTAAAAGGTTCGCTGCTGCCAATCTTGCATGATATTCAAAATAGTCTAGGGCATATCCCCAGTGAGCATGTGGTAGATATTGCCGAAGCGCTAAATCTATCTCGCGCTGAAGTCCATGGTGTGATTAGTTTCTACCACAGCTTTACGACCTCTCCACACGGTAAGACGGTGGTCGAAGTATGCCGAGCTGAATCTTGCCAAGCCAAAGGTGGCCGACTAGTCGAAGCCGCCGTTAAAGCAAAGCTCGGCGTTGATTTCAAGCAGACAACAGACGACGGTGAATTCACTCTAGAAGATGTCTATTGCCTTGGTAATTGCGCCTGTTCACCTTCTATCAGAGTAGGGGCTGACATTTACGGTCGAGTAACCCCAGAAAGCGCACTACAACTCATTGATACCCTAAAAACGGCGGATGCATCATGAGCTTAAAAGTTTACGTACCACAAGATTCTAGCGCCATATCTGTTGGTGCCAATGCTGTTGCTGAAGCCATCGCCGCCGGCAATACTGATATAGAAATTGTTCGCAATGGCACGCGCGGACTCTTTTGGTTAGAACCCATGGTTGAAGTTGAAACTGACCAAGGCCGAGTCGCCTACGGACCTGTAAGTCCGAGCGATGTTGAATCACTAATAAACCAAGGCATATTAGACGGAGATCAATCTCACTCACTGAGTCTTGGACTAACCGAAGAAATTCCATTTCTTAAAAACCAACAGCGCTTAACATTCAAACGCTTAGGTATTGCCGACCCTTTGAGCATTGAAGACTATGTCGCCCAAGATGGCTTCAAAGGCTTGGCTCGCGCATTGACCATGACCGGTCAGGAATGCGTAGACGAAGTTAAAACATCCGGCCTACGAGGTCGCGGTGGAGCCGCCTTCCCTACCGGCATTAAATGGCAAACTGTATTGGGCGCTGAGGGCGAACAAAAATATATCGTCTGCAATGCGGACGAAGGTGATTCTGGGACTTTCGCAGATCGCCTACAGATGGAAGGCGATCCTTATGCCTTGATAGAAGGCATGACGATTGCAGGTATCGCGGTGGGTGCCAACAAGGGTTATATCTACCTGCGTGAAGAATACCCACATGCACATGCCATGCTGAACCAAGCGATTGAGCTTGCCGTTGAAACCAACTACTTAGGTGACAATGTATTGGGCAGTGAGCATAGCTTTGATCTTGAAGTTCGCTTAGGCGCTAAATCTTATATCTGCGGTGAAGAAACGGCATTACTAGAAAGCTTAGAAGGTAAACGCGGTGTAGTACGAGCGAAGCCACCACTTCCCGCCTTGGAAGGTTTGTTTGGCAAGCCCACAGTGGTTAATAACGTTTTATCGCTTTCCACGATACCCGTTATATTTGCTGATGGCGCTGAACACTACGCCGGTTTCGGTATGGGTCGCTCTCTTGGCACCATGCCATTTCAATTAGCTGGCAACTTAAAGCAAACCGGCTTAGTGGAACTCGCATTTGGTGTGACCTTAGACGCATTGTTAAATGAATACGGTGGCGGTAGTGCTAGCGACCGGCCATTACGGGCTGTCCAAGTCGGTGGTCCACTTGGCACATACTTACCTGAGTCACAATGGCAAACCATGATGGATTACGAAGAGCTTGCGTCATTTGGCGCGGTTCTTGGGCATGGTGGCATTGTCGCTTTTGATGACACGGTGGACATGGCTGAACAAGCACGTTTTTCCATGGAATTTTGCGCAGAGGAGTCTTGCGGAAAATGCACGCCGTGTCGCGTTGGCGCGGTACGTGGCGTCGAGGTAATCGATAAGGTTAGATCCAACACCGATCATCAAGAAAACATCGTTCTATTAAGCAGTCTATGCAACACCATGGAATCAGGTTCTTTGTGCGCCATGGGCGGCATGACCCCATTTCCAGTAAAGAGCGCCATGCAGCATTTTGGCGAAGATTTTGGTATCAGTTCTAGTAAATCAAACGAGCAAGCATCATGATTAAAGTAGAAAATCCGAATAAAGATTACGGGACGCCGTCCCCTCTTTCCTTTCAAGACTTATTAGATGGTCTTGATTCAAACCAAGACATCGAAACGGTTAGTGGCACCATCGACGGACAGTCTGTCACAGTTCCGAAAGGAACCTCGGTAATGCGTGCAGCGGCCACGCTTGACGTTAACATTCCTAAGCTATGCGCGACAGATAGCATTGAAGCTTTTGGTTCATGCCGTATTTGCCTGGTAGCGATCGAAGGTCGTCGTGGCTTTCCAGCCTCATGCACGACACCCTTTGAAGAAGGCATGAACGTCACCACTCAAAACTCAGAGATTGCAGAACTAAGACGTAATGTCATGGAGTTGTACATCTCTGATCACCCGCTTGATTGCCTTACCTGCTCGGCAAACGGTGATTGTGAATTACAGGACATGGCGGGTGCCGTTGGTCTGCGTGATGTACGTTATGGTTACGAAGGTGAAAACCACCTAGACGCAGTCAAAGACGAATCAAATCCTTATTTTACTTTTGATCCAAGTAAGTGCATTACATGCTCTCGCTGTGTTCGTGCTTGCGAAGAAACGCAAGGCACGTTTGCATTAACAATCGAAGGCCGTGGTTTTGATTCTAAGGTTAGCGCCGGCCAATCAGAAGATTTTATTGACTCAGAATGCGTCTCTTGCGGCGCCTGTGTGCAAGCTTGCCCGACCGCTACGTTGACTGAAAAATCAATCATTGAAGCGGGCCAGCCAGAGCATTCAAAAATCACAACCTGTGCCTACTGCGGTGTAGGTTGCGCATTTAAAGCCGAAATGAAAGGCGACCAAGTGGTGCGCATGACGCCTTATAAAGGTGGTAAAGCCAATCGCGGTCACTCCTGTGTTAAAGGCCGTTTCGCGTTTGGTTATGCAACACATAGAAACCGCATCACCTCACCCATGATTCGTGATTCCATTGAAGACCAATGGAAAGAAGTTTCTTGGGAAGAAGCGTTTAGCTTTGCGGCAAGTCAGTTACGTGGCATCCAGGAGAAGTACGGCACCAAATCAATTGGTGGTATTTCTTCATCGCGCTGCACCAACGAAGAAGTTTGGTTAGTCCAAAAGATGGTGCGCGCTGGTTTTGGTAACAACAACATTGATACTTGCGCACGCGTTTGTCATTCACCTACCGGATACGGCTTAAAGCAAACCTTAGGCGAAGCCGCTGGAACACAAGATTTTGATTCGGTAGAAGAATCCGATGTCATCATGGTGATGGGCGCTAACCCAACCGATGCACACCCAGTATTCGGTTCGCGCATGAAAAAGCGTTTGCGTGATGGAGCCAGACTCATCGTGGTCGACCCAAGACGAATCGACCTGGTGAAGAGCCCTCATATTCAAGCAGAACATCATCTTAAATTGATGCCGGGTACTAATGTATCATTCATCAACGCTATGGCGCATGTCATTGTGCGTGACAAATTATTTGATGCTGACTTTGTTGCCGAACGCTGCGAAGGCGAAGCCTTTGACGAATGGATGGCGTTCATTCGTGACGAAATGAATTCACCGGAAAACTCGGAAGCGATCACCGGAATACCCGCTGCAGACCTAATCGCAGCAGCTCGCCTCTATGCCCAAGAAGGCAATAGTGCAATCTACTACGGATTAGGCGTAACAGAACATAGTCAGGGATCTACGACCGTTATGGGTATTGCCAACCTCGCAATGCTTACCGGCAATATTGGGCGACGCGGTGTGGGTGTTAACCCCTTGCGCGGTCAAAACAATGTGCAAGGTTCTTGTGACATGGGTTCTTTCCCGCATGAGTTACCAGGCTATCGACCGGTTACCGACGATGAAGTGCGCGGCACCTTCGAGCAGGCTTGGGGAGTTGAAATAGATCCAGAACCTGGCTATCGAATCAATAACATGCTGGATGCGGCCTGTGCAGGCCTATACAAAGGTCTCTATGTTCAAGGCGAGGATATCGCTCAATCGGATCCGAACACGCATCATGTTGAAGAAGCACTGAACAACCTAGAGTGCTTGATCGTGCAAGATTTATTTCTTAACGAAACGGCAAAATTTGCCACGGTGTTTTTACCAGGCTCCAGCTTCCTAGAGAAGAACGGTACATTCACCAATGCAGAACGTCGCATCTCACCAGTAAGAAAGGTAATGCCGCCTTTGGCAGGACTTGAAGATTGGGAAGTTACTATGGGGCTATGTAATGCTCTTGGTTTTGAAATGAATTACTCTCACCCGAGAGAGATTATGGCTGAGATTGCTAGTTTGACTCCGACTTTTGCTAACGTTACCTATGAACGATTAGACGCAGAAGATTCGATTCAATGGCCGTGCAATGATGAGACGCCTGACGGCACCCCGATAATGCACATCGATGATTTCGTACGCGGCAAGGGGCTGTTCAAAGTTACAGAATATGTTGCCACTGATGAAAAGATAACCAAACGCTTTCCATTAATTTTAACCACAGGTCGAATACTCTCGCAATACAATGTAGGCGCACAAACTCGCCGAACTGAAAACAACACTTGGCACGATCAAGACATTTTGGAGATCCACCCAAGTGACGCATTGGACCGCGGTATTGTTGATGGTGACCGAGTTAAGATTCAAAGTCGTTCCGGTGAAACTCACCTCAATGCGATTGTCACGGAGCGGGTTCAGCCAAGCGTGGTCTACACCACTTTCCATCATCCAGAAAGTGGCGCTAACGTCATAACGACGGATAACTCTGACTGGGCGACTAACTGCCCAGAGTACAAAGTAACTGCTGTGCAGATTAGTAAGGTGATTGCCGATCAAGAACAATCTGATTGGCAGCGTCAATACGAAACGTTTAGCGATAAGCAAGTAGAGCTGGCCAGCAGTGACACAGAGCAAACAGCCTAGCCTACCGGCCGCCAAGCTCTCTATATCAGAGAGTCTGGAGAACCTCTCTGGCGTAGCACAGAGAGCGGTTCGGCTACGCCATTCCGATTCTATCGGACAAGACAAGCTGGATTATATTGCCGACGAGGTGCCCATCGCATTTGCCTATAACGGTCAAAGTCACGCAGTGATGATGGCCAGTCCGTTGGACCTTCGTGATTTTGCAATTGGCTTTAGCCTGACTGAAAGAGTTATTGATTCGGTCGACGACATTGTCGACATCGATATTCGCAAAGCGGCAAAAGGCATCACCATTCAACTGCAGATCAAAGCACATTTGGTTAAACGGCTAGAAACTCAACGCCGCCAACTTAGCGGTCGCTCCGGTTGTGGTATTTGCGGGATCACCGATATCGCTGCCGCAGTACCAAACTTGAGCCCTTTAAAACGCAGCGTAATACCCAGCCACGATGTAATTAACAAGGCGGTCCAGACACTACAAGAAAATCAGGTATTGCAGAACGATTGTGGAGCAGTTCACGGAGCTGGTTTATTTACCCAGAGCGGTGACTTACTAAGCCTAAGAGAAGATGTTGGTCGTCACAATGCACTGGATAAACTAATCGGATCCCAGGTCCTCAACCTAGAGAGCACCCACTTTGTTTTGATGTCTAGTCGCGCCAGTCACGAGCTAGTCAACAAGACGGTAATAGCGGGAGTTGGCACCTTGGTCGCCATTTCGGCCGCCACCACACTGGCAATAGAATACGCAGAGAGAACCAATCTTAACCTGCTGGGATTTATTCGAGGATCAAGGCAAGTTATCTACACCAGCGATGCCACCAGCGCCTGAATGAGTTTTCAGCAACAATTCAATATCCAAAATATTTTGGAGCAGTAGTGATTCTTTCTCTGGTAATAATAGAGCATGTGTCTAATTGTTAGTCATTGTCAAAATTAACCTCTAAACCGCGAACTAGTTCTGCAGCTAGACTAAACTCCGCCGCTTCGATTATTACCCTTAATAGAATCATTCGGAGCAACAATGAAAAATCTCTCAAGCCTTCTTGGGCTATGCTTATTAGCCCTCTCAATAAATAACACAGCAGCACAAGATTGGTCAGGCCAAGGCGAAGTCGGGCTCACCAAGGCAAGCGGAAATACTGATAGCGAAAATTTCAATATTGGCCTAGGCTTTAAAAAAGAAATGGACATTTGGTCACATGACATTGGAATCAAATATTTTAAGAGCTCAGCTGATGGCTTAGACTCAGCCGATAGTCTTAGTGCAGACTATATCGCGAAGAGGGACCTAAGTGACCGCAGCTACCTATTTGCTGGGATCAATTATCTTGACGATTCCTTTGACGGCTTTACCGAACAAAGCAGCGCATCAGTCGGTTACGGTTATCGACTCTACGACACAGAACCAATGGCATGGGAAGTTGGAATTGGTATCGGTTATAGAGACACCAGCGAATTGACTAAACTGGGTGATGGCAGTGAACTAGAGGGAAAAGATTTGAGTGGTGCTACTTTAGTATTGCTCTCTGATTATCGAAATCAAATTACTGACAACACCAAATTCACCGATTACTTTCGCGCAGAACTCAGCTCAGACAATTCATTCATTGAAAACGATGCGGCTTTGATAGTTTCTATGAATGACAAATTTGCGCTCAAAGCAGGCTTATTGATTCGCCACAACACAGATCCGGCCCCGGGTGCAGACGAAACCGATACTATCACTAGCTTGAATTTGCTCTATAATTTTTAAGTTGAGTCTTTGATCATGGGGTTGAGCGTTCTCACCCCCTTTGGTCGCATTCAAACAGCGCTCGGCAGGCTATTTCAAACGGCTCTGAGTAACAGGCTAATGTGGCAAGCCTCACTCAACACGGCAATAAAGTCTACCTGACGCGTGAAGGACTCGTCTAACAATTCACTTAGTGCGCATTGAGGGTTACGTAACAATTCTTAACTTGATTGTCACTTACCACTCTTGAGGTAAGACCACAGTAAGTAGATCATTGGGCTACAATAATTTTTTTATTCAAAAACGGTTGGGTTATGAATACACATTCTTTCTTCAAAATTGCTCTCAGTGGGCTTGTAATAATTTTTTTTAGTGCCTGCACTAGAGACCTAGTTATGAACCCTAATTTTCCTCATACAGGCCCTATGCTAATCGAAAAAGCAGAGCCAGTAGTCGTTGTGCCTGAGCCCGAACCCATTCCTGAGCCAGAGCCTAAGATGTCTGTCGATGAGCAGAATACACTGGCGATAAGCAACTTCGGTGAGAAGGGCTTTGAAGCCGAACAAGTAGAAAAAGGTGTTGTCGTTTATCTGCCACCCGAAATCTACTTTAATGGCAGTGGTGCTAAAATAGACTTAGAAGCTCGCAACAAAATTTCTCAAGTTGCTGAAGAATTAAATAAAGACTATCTACTTGAAAGACGGGTTGAAGTAATTGGCCATACCGACAGTACGGGTGTTCCTGAGAATAATTTAGGGCTCTCGAAGTTACGCGCGGAGTCTGCTAGCGGCGAATTGGTGTTTTCTAAAGTAAATGCCTCGCGAATCGAGTTAACCTGGTTGGGTGACACAGCACCTCGCTATCCAGAATCAAACTCCGACGGTTCGATTAATTACAAAAATAGAGCACGTAATAGACGCGTCGAATTTATCATTCTAAACCCTTAAGTTCTGATTCAATGAAGCTGAGTAGTGATAAATACTCTCAGCTCAATTGATTGATATCTCGATCGCCAATGCCTACCAATAACAGAAATCAACTATTTGATATTGAGTCCAAGCTCAATGCAAAATTTGACCCTGACAAGCGGGTCCTGCTCTTCGACAGTCGATATTATGATGTCAGACATCATGTGGTTAATCGTAAACTTAGCAAGTACACCACTGGTGATTGCATCTCAGTATCGGGCTTTAATGTTAATGCAGACATTCTGCTGGAACAAATATCTCTACACGAAAAAAATAGCAATGGGGCAACCCAAGAAGGATCAACCTACGGACAACTTTGTGAAAAATTAACCCTTCTAAAACGTGGCGTAATCCATGTATATGAAGCCCACAAGCTTTCCAGAGAAGCGTTGCATTTACTATCGCAGATAATTCGTTATTGTAAGAAACATATGCTGAATTGGCGGTTTGTACTTACCGGGAATCTCTCATGGATTGATGGAAAACGGTTTATGCCTCTGAGTATAGATCGTTTATACGCAAGAAAGGAAAGCAGCTACGAATATAGAAAGATAGCGACAAATAACTACGCTGCAAACCCATCCGTATTCAGCCTTAGTAGAATCAACCCATTATCACTAGTTCTCACTCTTGGAATATTTGTCGCATTAGGGTTAATACTGCTAAAGCCAAACCAAATGGATGAGCCGGAAGATACACTCAACTCAAGCCCGCAGTCTCAAGCTAAACATATTGAGTCTGAACTTAGCACCAATAGCGATAACCAAGAGTTAGATACCTATTTGCAAGTGCTTGAGCAAAAGGAAATTGCCTTTAATAAACAGATCAAAGAATTCACAGAAGCGCAAATGACCACATCTGTACCAAGGGAGCATAAACCGAACGTTCCTGTTCGAGAAAAGGCTGTCACTATCGCAGTGGTACCGGCAACTCCTCAAGCAGCCCGAAATAGCAACAAGACCCCGCAATCGAGCCCAACCAAAAATGTGCCTACAGCGAAAATGAGTTCACAATTGGTGTTAGCGTTAAAAGCATTCGATGCTCAAAAATTGAATGCTTTGTACAAAAGTGGAGAACCTCTCAATGGGGTCGACGATCTTGGCCAAAGTGCGTTGATTTATGCGGTGATCACTAAACGCCCCAAACTAGTTTCCTTCTTGCTGGATACTGGAGTCCCCACTGAAATAAAGGACCAGCAAGGTCATACCGCCTTGTTTTATGCCGCTGTGATTGGTAATACGAGCGCAGCCAAACAATTACTTAGAAACGGCGCACGCGTAGACACGAGAAGCAAGCTGCTTAAAACACCACTCATGGCTGCCACTCATAACGGCCACTCAGAGGTTGTTGAAATTCTCATCGCCGCCAACGCTGATGTCAACCAACGTGATCACTCAGGCTGGAGCCCTTTGTTTTTTGCTACTTGGAATAATAATCTGGAGCTAGTTAATAAACTTTTAACATCTGGGGCAAACAGAACTCACCGTGACAATGATGGCTATACCGTCGAAGCGATTGCCAACCTACGTGGCAATAAATTACTTGCCAAGGCATTAACAAAATAACGACGCTATTAGGTGAATTCCTTCGTTGCTGAACGACTCAGCTCTTCATCATAATTACCATATAGAAAAGATCAATGCATGGATAGGTTGATCATATCGGGGTTATCTCTGCTCTGGAATCGAAGTTATTTTAGAAATCAGCTACTCACCTAACTACCACGCAATAGACTTCATTAAGCTATAAATCAATATTTTAATTAAAGACTGACAGATAAATCGTTATCCTAGGGTCTTGTATAGCTCCACGAGCGCCACTATAAGCAATGCGTTATTCTGGAGCATCTGGAACAACTAAACAAAGCAACTCAAATATTTTGTGAGGCCTACAATGAAACGCAACGATCTTAATGACTTTGAAAAACAAGTAATCTTGGAAAAAGGAACCGAAAGACCATTCACCGGGGCATATGACAATCATTTTGAAGGCGGTGTTTATCAATGCAAACAATGTGACGCTCATTTATATCGATCTGAACATAAATTCCCTTCAACTTGCGGCTGGCCTAGCTTTGATGACGAAATATCAGGCGCGGTTAGACGCGAGCTTGATGTAGATGGCAGACGAGTAGAAATTGTCTGTGCACAATGCGACGGTCATCTCGGGCATGTTTTTGATGGCGAAAATTTGACTGAAAAAAATACTCGTCACTGCGTTAACTCCGTTTCAATGAAATTTGTTTCAAGCGATAATTTAGATGAAACTATGCAAGTCACCTTAAAGAAAGCCTACTTTGCAGGCGGTTGCTTCTGGGGTGTAGAACACCTTTTCCAGAAAACCGATGGGGTGCACGCCGTGGTGTCGGGTTATATGGGAGGTCACAAAGACCAACCGACTTATCAAGAGGTTTGTGCTAAAAACACTGGGCATATCGAAGTTGTTGAAGTTGAATACAATCCCGAGGCGGTAAATTTTACTACCCTAGCGAAACTGTTCTTTGAGATCCATGACCCCACTCAGGCAAGTGGCCAGGGACCGGATATCGGGCCTCAGTATTTGTCAGCCATTTTCTATAACGATGAAGAAGAACGTATTCAATCTCAAGAACTTATTAACCAACTGAAAGGATTGGGTTATAACGTGGTCACTGAACTGCGTGAACTTTGTAAATTTTGGCCTGCAGAAGAATACCACCAAGATTATTACGCTAGAAACGGTCAGACACCGTATTGCCATGCGTACAGCAAACGTTTTCCTGATTAGTTCTCACAAGTACAGGACCCAAATCTACAGTTAATTCTAGATTTGGGTTCTTCATATTTTGGTTTATTTTAG
>CAJQNY010000172.1 GCA_905479805.1 uncultured Arenicella sp. | reverse complement strand
AGCCGTGGCATTAACACCGAAGGCTGCTGTGTTTGCACCAACCGCCATTGAACCCGCACCGACAGCTGTTGATCCGTTAGCTATTGCACCCTGGCCTATTGCTACCGCACCTTCTGACAATGCTTGAGCACCTGTACCCTGAGCGATCGAATTAACGGCAGCCGCATTGGCGCCGTTACCTATTGCTATCGCAGACACATCACCGGTTGTGGCATCTGCCCCGTTCGGGTCACCCGCACCTGATAAATTACCGCCGCCTAGAGCGATACCTTGAGTAGCATTTCCGACGGTTCCATCGTCGTTACCAATAATAATCTGCCCGTTCTCAGCAATCACTGCATCGCCAGCGTTTACATCGCCAGCCGCATTGACATCAATACCAGCATTAATACTTTCGGTTGCTGTAATAGTCCCATCGTCTATCGTTGTACTTTCGGTGCCATCACTGAAAACAGCAGTATCGTTCTCAATAGTTCCTGTATTCAAGCCGCCGTCAGATGAAACAATCTGATTATCGGTAACAGTGGTTGACGCTGTTCCATCCGAAACAGTGACAACATTGTTTTGAACTGTCGTGGTGTTATTTCCACCATCTGAAGATATTATTTGACTGCCATCGATTGACGTTGAAGTCGCACCATCATCAAAACTTGCCGTGTCCCCTTGAATTATTCCCGTGCCTTGTCCAGCTGTAGTTGAGGTAAACGTATCACCATCAACTGAAGATGAATCACCATCCGCGCCAGTGGAAGTCAATAATTGACTGTCTACGGTTAACGAGTTACCAGTGCCATCGTTAAAGTTAGCAGTATCATTTTCGATGGTCGACGTGTTGCCTGCACCATCGGTGGAGACAATTTGGCTATCGTCGATAGTGGTACTCTCAGTACCTTCGATAGACTGAATAAAACCACCACCAGTTTCTTGAATATTGCCAGCGCCGTTTTCGATGATACTGCCATCACTATTTTCAGTAATATCACCAACACCAAATTCGTTAATACTACCGTCGTTATTTTCGTTTAAGTCACCATCGCCACGTTCCGCAATGTTACCTGCGCCGTTTTCGAAAATTCCGCCATCGGCGTTTTCTGTGATATCGCCTAGGCCGCCCTCGTTAATGCTGCCGTCGTTGTTTTCGTTTAGATCACCATCACCGCGTTCTGCGATGTTACCTGCGCCGTTTTCAAAAATGCCACCGTCGGCGTTCTCTGTGATATCACCAGTGCCGCCCTCATTAATGCTGCCGTCGTTGTTTTCGTTTAGATCACCATCACCGCGTTCTGCGATGTTACCTGCGCCGTTTTCGAAAATGCCACCGTCATCGTTCTCGCTAATATCACCCACACCAGTTTCGGTGATAGCGCCAGTGGCGTTAACGTCAACCGCATTCAAGGTCGTGGTATTAGTGGTGCCGATATTATTTATATCGTTACCCAGCATATCGAGGTCGCCGCCGATGCTGGTTGCTCCGGTCACATCTAGTGTGCCGTCAACCGTTGTTTCATCGAGGGTTGTCACGCCATCAACATTTAGGTTGGTAGTTATGTCAGCGCTACCAGTGACATTGACATCACCATTATTTTGCAACGTGCCATCATTGGTAATTCCATCCGTTGTGGTCGCCCCATTAACATCCAAACTTCCGGTAAGGTTTGTGTTGCCGGTAACACTTAAGTTTTCAGAAACAGCCAAACTATCAGCGATATTCACTTCATTATCATTGGAGTCAACGATTTGACCACCCTGAGTATTTAATTGGTTGCCTTGTAAACGAACATTGCCGCCAAACACATCCAAGCCGCCGGTGTTGATATCCACACCACCGTTAAATTCTGCGTTTCCATCTACATCTAGAGTGCCTACATTAATAACGTTGCCACCCGCGGTATTGATTTGACCACCATTGGTGCGTAAATTGCCACCATTGATATCGACGTCTCCGGTAATATCAGCTCCACCTGCTGAAACTGTTAAACCGTTTCCAGCTGTAACGCCTTGCGTAGTGGTAACTGAATTAACCGTGTAATCATCCGCGTTGTCTAAATCAGTATTATCGACTGAATTATCTAGGATATTATCTACGCCTGGACCCGCAGAACCCTGCACAGCATCGGCCGCAATATCTGCATTGGTAATGGTTCCATCAGCTAAGTCAGCTGAGGTAACGCTATTATCAGTGATTGTGCCACCTGTACCACCAGTAACCGAACCGTCGGCAAGATCAACTTCAACTATAGTGCCATCTTGAATTTCATTTGATTGAATGCTGTTGTCAGCAAGCGTTGTGTCGCCCGTAACTGTTAAATCATTGTCAACCTGTAAGCCTTCGTTATCATCAATGATCACCGCACCATTGGTTGACGCTATGCCATCATTCGCTAACAAACGACCATCTAAGTTAGTTTGGTTATCTACTTGCAGACCTTGATTATCATCAATAATAACTGCACCGTTGGTTGAAGCGATGCCGTCATTCGCTAGTAAACGACCGTCTAGGTTAGTTTGATTATCTACTTGTAAACCTTGATTATCATCAATGATAACCGCACCATTAGTTGATGCGATTCCATCATTTGCTAGTAAACGTCCGTCAATAGTTGCTTCACCGGTTACATCTAAATCGCCTGTTACAGTGCTATCGCCAGTAATGGCTGCACCACCTGCAGTAACTGTTAAACCTGTGTCGGCCGTGAGCGTATTTCCTTGTACATCACCGGTTGCGTCTATATCACCGTTGACCTGTAGGTTTTCGTCAACAGTTACTAGAGTGCTGTCTGCACTCTGAATTAAACCTCCACCAGTAATATTAAGATTTCCGCCTTGAATATTTACCGTGTTCCCCGTCGTTGTTAAAGAATTGACAGTAATGTCCGTTGTAGCATTAATATCAGCACCAGTAATGGTGCCGTTTTGAATATCATCTGTAGTGATTGTCTCATCGGTGATTTGACCGCCGACTCCACCGCTCACAGAGCCAGCAGTTAGAGTCAGTGATGACTCGTCTATGTCTGCACCTGTGAGGCTATTGTTAGCGACATCTGTGCCTGTAATTGAACCATTGGTAATATCAGCACTTGAGATTGAACCATTGGCTATGTCAGCACCAGTTAAACTGCCATTTGCAACATCGGTGCCTGTAATTGAACCATTGGCTATATCAGCACTTGAGATTGAACCATTGGCTATGTCAGCGCCAGTTAAACTGCCATTTGCAACATCGGCGCCAGTTAAAGAACCGTCCAAAACATCTACTGAAGCTACACTTCCATCAGCAATCTCGCTAGTACCTACTGCTCCTGCAGCAATTTCGTCGGCCTCTACCGAATTTGAGGCTAAATCTGCGGATGTCACGCTTTCGTCCTGCAGATCTATTCTCCCATCTGAATCGTTATCTATTCCGCCAAGTACGTTAACGCCTTCATTAACATCTACATCTTGTATGGTTCCATCTTGTATCTCAGTTCCTTGAATTGCTGAAGCACCCAAAGTCGCGTCAGCGGCTGAAACGGTCCCGGTTGTCGACACGTCTCCGGTGTTGGTGATTCCGCTGGTTGTGGTCGCTCCCGTCACTTCCAAGGTTCCGTTTACTGTACCGTTTGCATTCAGGTCAACATCTCCAGAACAATCTCGATTATTGTTACCTTCAATGTTGGTAGTGTTTGTTCCAAGTGTATTGCCTTCTCCGCACTGAACAACATTGTCGTTAGTTGCATATACGCTTATCGGAACAAAAAGAACTCCTAAGATTAAAACCAGAAGAAACGAGATAATTGATGAAGGTGCATTATTTTTCATAGAGGACTCCACTTTCAAAAGCGGTAATTGATTTTTATTAATTTGAACTAACCCAGAGAAGGGCTTGCAAATAATGTTTGAAAGGCTCATACACAACTCCCCATGGGGGTGAATTGATGCTGAGACAATTGCGAATGATGATCACGCCTGAAGAGTTCAGGAACGTGCCAGATGGGTTTGCGTTGGAATTTGAATAAGTGAAAACAGCTTAACTGCGAGACCACGGGACGATAGCGCCCATAGAACCCACCCCTAACTAAAAAGGAACCCACTAACTTCATTTCCAACCCCTCGTTGGTGAACAATTTTAAAGTTAGAGTTTAACAATCGACAATTGTCGGAGGTTTGTTAACAGGACGACAACCCTGTACACAAATTATGGTGACATACCCCTTTTGCGTCTTCTAAAGCCTTGAAAACACAAGAATTAAACCCCAAAACGCATACGTAATTTTGCGACAAAATTACATAATCGGAGCTAGTTTACATTCTTTAACAATTGCGACAATGGACTAAAGTCTAATTCCCTGTCTCTCAAGACCTTATAATTATTGCCTCAATCCTTTATTAATCAATAGTTTAGGAGTTTCTTAAGGAATTATAAGAAACGGCCAACCATCCCATATCGCCTATTGATCGAGTTTTTGTTTCTCCGCAATCAATTGCTCGAGAACCGGGTAAATCAACTTAAAATCGAAACCGAAAATTTGGTTAGCCCGGCCAATTTCATTTAAAACATCCACTGTTTTGGCACCCAATACACCGTCAATATCCCCCATGTCATAACCCAGCATGGACAACATCCTCTGTATACCCGCCACTTTAGTTCGCTGCACGTTTTCATAGCGACGCGTGTCGTAATAAATATCTATCTTATTGAAGTTCCGCCAATTCTTATCGACCTGGTTAAAACTCACCGCGGTTTTTCCATCAGTGCAAAAATTACCATCTGGAATCCGAAAATCGCTCAATTCAATACACAAAGGCTTATCCTCGCCCCAAGTAAAAGCATCGACTGGCATGGTAGATCGGGGATTAGATTCCGCATGCAGATAATAGTTACCTTTTAGCATTGCCACATCAACCGGCACTTCGCAATAGCCAGGATAGATTCTCCACCAACCTTCGCTCACCGTCCGCTCCTCAGCCGTGTCGTACCCTACCGCCACCATGAGAACCAGATCAGTCCTATTACACACTTCCAACCTTGCATGAACTTGAGCAGACATTACAAACAACAGTAATGCCGTAACTAGCCAGAAAAAATGTTTAGATTGCTTCAACATCGATTAACCGTTTAATATCCGAGCGAATTTACGTTTACCGACTTGTAGCACAAATGGTTCGGCCTCTTCGATAACCACCTTAGGGTCTTCGATTTTCTCACCATCAATCTTCACGGCACCTTGCTTAATCATCCTCATTGCCTCAGAAGTGCTACTGCAAAGCTGAGCCTCTTTGATCAAGTTTGCAATCGGCATGCCATCAACCAAGCTGATTTGAACTTCCGGCATATCATCAGGAATAGCATTCTTTTGGAACCGTTGAATAAAGTCCGCTTTTGCGGATTCAGCCCCACGGGCATCATGGAATCGTGATATTAGCTCTTCACAGAGTAAAAATTTAATATCGCGTGGATTTGTGCCAGCATCGATATCTGTCTTGAACGATTCTATTTCCGCCATCTCTCTAAAACTAAGCAACTCGAAATATCGCCACATCAAATCGTCAGACACCGACATCAGCTTACCAAACATCTCGTTCGGCGCATCGGTAATGCCTATATAGTTGTGAAGAGATTTAGACATCTTTTGAACGCCATCCAAACCCTCAAGAATCGGCACAGTAAGAATTGCCTGTGGAGACTTGCCATAGGCCTTCTGCATATCACGGCCGACCAATAGATTGAACTTTTGGTCCGTTCCCCCGAGTTCGATATCGGTATTCATAGCGACTGAGTCATAACCTTGCACTAATGAATATAGAAATTCATGGATAGCTATTGATTGTTGTGCTGCGTAACGCTTACTAAAATCGTCACGCTCAAGCATGCGAGCCACAGTATATTGGGCTGAGAGGCGGATCAGATCGGATGAACTCATTGGCCCCATCCATTCTGAATTAAACCGAACTACGGTTTTATCGGGATCCAATATTTTGAACACTTGTTCTTGATAGGTTTGAGCGTTCAGTTTTATTTCATCTGGCGTAAGCGCCGGGCGTGTCGCACTTTTTCCGGTTGGATCACCAATCAAGCCGGTAAAATCACCAATCAAGAAAGTTACATTGTGGCCAAGTATTTGAAACTGACGCATTTTATTCAGTAGCACAGTGTGACCAAGGTGCAAATCTGGAGCCGTTGGGTCAAAGCCCGCTTTGACTTCCAAGGGCTTGCCCGTTTTAAGCTTTTCTTCTAATTCGGATTGCGGAATAATTTCGTCCGCACCGCGCAACAATTGCTGCATTACATTTGACACTTCTTGAGACACTAATTTACCTTCGCTTTTATGGTTAGCCAATTTATTTGTGGAGGGCAAAGATTAACGGCATCGAGGCCACGTTACAAGGCTTCTCCATCAGAGTGGTAGACTAAATTTGTTAACAGATTTTAGCGCCCTTCATGGAATCGGGAACCTAACAATACGCGATATACCCTACTTAGCACTCAGCCGTTTTTTTCCGCCAATGAAATAAACATTACCATTTGCCTGTTTGCCTTTGCGTAATGGACAATAAACAAGCAAAATAGCGCATTAATTAATCAACCTCAAAGATTGCGCAGACAATCAGAGCGACTCCACCTATGATTCAGAGCATGCTAAACAGCTTAGAACTCCATATAGCAAAATATAAGAAAAAGCATAGTTTGATGGAATCAAACAAGCCCAGGATAAAAAAGCGACACTGGGCATTAGGCAGCACAATAATTGTAGTGGGCAGCTGGATCACGCATACGACTACTGCAACAGTCTACGATGACTTCAACAATCAACAAGCCATGAGTTTTGCAAATGCAGTCCCGAATAACGGTACAGCATTAAATGGTGGCTTGCCAGATGAATATTTTATTAAACCAATGCAGTTAATGCATGGCCCTATTTCAAGTCGCACCGAATCAGGGCTCTCACCCTCCAATCACATTTTTTCTGAGCCTGTCGAAGAATATAACGAGCAAAGCTATACGGTAAAACGTGGCGATACACTCGGCAGCATTTTCAAAAAGCTGAATTTGGACCTCGGATTGCCACATAGAATCAGCCAACATAACATTGGCAAGCAATTGACTTCCTTGTCGATCGGTCGGACGTTGGTGTTTAAAAGCACCAAAGAAGAAAACAAACTCCGAAAAGTGAGCTACCCAATTGGGGCGTTAAAAAAACTAGTTGTCAGCATAGAACCGGAAACGGAGCTAACTGCGGAGATTGTAGACCTCCCGTTTGAAACACGCGAAGTAGCTATTTCTGGAGAAATACAATCGTCACTCTACGAAGCCGCAACTGAAGCAGGCTTAAGCATTAGTTTGGTTATGGATATGGTGCGCATCTTCGGATGGGATATTGATTTCGTGTTAGACATTCGCGCGGGAGATTCTTTCCATGTGGTATACGAAGAACATCATGAGAATGGTAACGCGTTAACAGATGGCAATATCTTGGCCGCTGAATTTACCACTCGAGGGGAAACTTATAATGCTATTCGTTTTGAAACTAATTCAGGCGAGAGCAGCTATTTCAATCCAGAAGGTAAAAGTATGCTGGGAACGTTTTTACGATCTCCAGTTGAGTTCAGTCGCATATCCTCACGGTTTGGTAAACGTAAGCACCCTATTCTTAAGACATGGCGTGCACACAAAGGCGTCGATTATGCTGCTGGGCGCGGCACTCCAATTCGAGCAACCGCGGATGGTAAAGTTATCCACGCTGGTAAAAAAGGTGGCTATGGCAAAACCGTGATCCTACGCCA
>CAJQNY010000171.1 GCA_905479805.1 uncultured Arenicella sp. | reverse complement strand
GGCACTGCTTTTTCGAATAGCTTGAACATAAAAATGAGTGATCCTGATTTTTCGGATCAAATGAGATTGCGGTAATGTGAAAAAAATAGCTGATTTTAGTCAGCCATCTTATTCATTAATGTAGTGCGACGCTCTCGCGGTCGCGTGCTCCTTATTATGGTGCTCCTTACTATATAGTTGCCACATTTCATTTACCAATAGTAGTTTGGGACAAAGCGGGAAAAAAGTAGACTCCTTCATTGCACCCCCAAAAAGGACTCGTAATTATCGTAGTTCAATTTGCGCCAATGACGAAAATAATGCACAGTGAGTACCAACCAAAAGTCTTAATAAACTTAGTGTCCAACAACATCTCAGCTGATTGGCATTACCGGCTCAAATAATAAAAATAATTACTGAAAAATCAGAATAGCTAACAGATGAAATCTACCATTGATGCATACCTAGGCCGGCATTTGGCTAGATGGGTTGCGACGGTGCAACGCAATCCACACAAAGTATTGGCGGCTATCGCTGTTCTTACCCTTTGCTTTGCGTTGCTTGCTGGCCTCAAGCTGGGCATCAACTCGAATAACCTCGATTTAATTTCACCCAAATTGCCTTCGCGTATTGAACACGCACGATTTTCCGCACTGTTTCCAAACATTGAAAATGCACTGCTTGTCGTGGTCGAAGGAGATTCGGCCGAGAAGACTCGTAAAGCGGCTAATAAGCTCACTGAACATTTGAACCAATTGCCGGAATATATTGAGAGCGCATATTCATCAAACGGTGGAGACTTTTTTGAAAAGCACGGCTTACTCTACCTAGACTTGGACGAGCTACAAAGCTTGAGTGAAGATTTAAACAAAGTTAGGCCGTTTGTAATTCCGTTAGAGCGTGATCCCGATTTGGTAACACTCTCAAATCTAGTCATCAAAAATATGCGTGCCACGCGCTTCAGTTTTGATTACGAGGAGCAATGGACACCACTCATTGATCAAATGAATATCGCGACATTGGCGGCACTCGGTGAATCGACTAAACCCGCTGCGGCGCAGACGTGGCAAACCTCTTCGTTAACCCAGGCATTAGCTAGCCATGCTAGCAATAGACAGGTGATCATCGCTCATCCGGTATTGGAATTCGGCAATATTCTAGCGGCAAACAGATCGATCAAGGCGATACGCACTCTGGCCTCTGACCTAGAGATAGATGCCAGCAATGGATTCTCGGTACGCATCACCGGCAATCCAGCATTGAATCTTGAGGAAATGATCGGCATAGCTTGGGATATCGGTGTCGCCGGTATTTTTTGTTTTGTACTGGTGATCATTGTATTGATTTTTGCATTGCGCTCCTTTCCGTTAGTTGTTGCAACTATCGCGACATTATTAATTGGGTTGGTTTGGACTGCAGGCTTCGCGGCACTGGCTGTGGGACACTTAAATATTGTGTCACTCTCGGTGGCTATATTATTCATCGGCCTGGGGGTGGACTTTGCCATTCACCTTGGTATGCGCTACGCCGACTCGCTTCGCTCAGGAGTAGCTGAGCGCGAAGCGATGCAATTAGCGGTCAATGAGGTCGGCAGCTCCTTATTGATATGTACCGTATCTACCGCGATCGCATTTTTAGTATTCGTTCCAACGCCTTATTTAGGGGTTGCTGAACTAGGCCTGATTGCCGGCGCAGGAATGGTGATCATCATGTTTTTAACAGTCAGCTTATTCCCAGCTCTGTTGATTACCTATTTACGTTTTGATGCCAAACAACACATAAAAAGCAAGCTGCGCTTCGAAGCAAGACTCGGTGAGTTAGTACAGCAACATTCAGCTCCAGTTTTATGCATTGCTTTCATAGCCCTAGTTTTCGGTTTGTTCGTAGCGCCTAAGGCATATTTTGACCCCAACGTAATCGAAATGCGCGATCCGAGTACTGAATCCGTACAAACCTTCAATGAATTGTTAGACGAGTCTGGCTTAGCGTCACCTTGGTTTCTGAATGCGATTGCGGCTGACCTCACCACGGCGAAAACCATTGCTAAGCAGGCAGCCCAGCTAGCCACGGTAGAGCAGGCCATCACTGTTGCAGATCTTGTGCCAAAGCAACAAATTGAAAAATTAGCGATTCTCAACAACACATCTATATCCTTTGTGCCATTGGATTCGATCGAGAATGCTATCCCTGCCACAATTGAAGATAAAATGGCGGCTCTGCTGCGCTTACAAAACTTCATCGCACATGACATCAAGAAGAGTGACACCGAGGTGTTTGCCGATAAAGAAAGACAGCTAATCAACCGCCTTGCCGAA
This sequence comes from uncultured Arenicella sp., assembly GCA_905479805.1. Lineage (GTDB taxonomy): Bacteria > Pseudomonadota > Gammaproteobacteria > Arenicellales > Arenicellaceae > Arenicella. Next base: position 1,652 of record CAJQNY010000171.1, on the reverse strand, counting down.
GTTCAAAAACTAGCTCTGGATAAACAACAGGGCAATATTGAGGTTCAACGGGTACTAGATAAATTACAAGGTAATTTAATTGGTGATTTACCCTCTAAACTGTCTGACTTACGGGTGCAATTAAGCACAAAGGGATTTGACTTGGCGGCGCTTCCTGAGGAGCTGCATAATCGAATGGTGGCTAACGATGGCCAAGCAAGAATTCAGTTCTTCCCTAAAGAGAATTTGAGAAACGAAGATAACCTTCGGGCTTTTGTCGCAGAGGTGCGAACTATTGCGCCTCATGTTAGCGGCATTGCGGTTAACATCATTGCGTTTGAAGAGGCGACCAAAGCGTCTTTCAAACAAGCCTTGGGTTCAGCGCTTTTTCTTATTACCTTGTTATTGATTTACTTGTGGCGAAACCTAGGAGATGTTTTGCTTGTCTTGGCGCCACTATTCTTAAGCCTAATTCTAGCGATTGCATGTATGGCCTTGCTCGACTTGCCCTTTAACTTCGTAAATGTGATTGTCATTCCGCTTATGTTCGGCATTGGTGTGGATTCGGGAATTCACTTGGTACATCGATCTCATAGCGGCCACCTACATAATTATAATCTACTAAACACCACGACAGCACGCGCGGTTTTTTACAGTGCTCTTACCACACTTATTTCTTTTGGGAGTTTATCTTTATCAGCACACAAGGGCATGAGCAGCCTAGGAACTTTACTCGCTATTGGCATGGTTCTAACTGTCGCATGCAACCTTATCGTGCTTCCTGCCTTGCTGGAAAGAATGCGGCCAAAGGGTGATATAAAGACTGGTAACAATATTTAAAAAATAGAGCTTAGAAAATCAAAGTAGATCGACACGAAGTCCTTTTGAGCTATCTACCTATTTCCGTCACCTTCTGCTCTTGCGAGCAAGCTCTGCCCTTTAACTCCGGTCAATAATAATACTAAGTACACGTTTTATTATCTAAGAGGCCGCTCATGACCGCGACAGAACAACCCCATTTGATCACGCGAACAAGTAATTACTCCGCAAAGGAAACCGCCAACCGCCTGATAACATCTATCCAGGAGAAAGAATTGACTGTTTTTGCGCGCATCGACCATGCCGCAAATGCGGAACGAGTCTCACTGAATATGAATGCGAGTGAGTTAATCCTATTTGGAAATCCTAAGGCTGGCACACTGTTGATGCAAAGCGCACCTACCATGGGGATCGACCTTCCACAAAAGTTCTTGATTTGGGAAGACAGCGACAAAAAGGTCTTTATCAGCCATATTAATATGGCGTATCTTCAGAACCTGCACTCTATGGAAGGGGTCGACCAACTAATTGAAAAAAATACCGCCTTACTAGATAGTTTATCTAGTAACGCCGCAACCTAGCGCATAATACAAAAGTCACTAGTTTTGCTTTGGCGGTTTGGGCGTCATCGCCTTGATGATCATTTTTTCAAAGTAGCTTAGAGGATCAATCTGGAAGGAAGAGAATTTAAGCTTCTTTGATTTTTTTTGTTTTTGCAGCTTTGAATTTAATTCATACAATGCTTCTATCGGTAGGGCCAGTGGCATTTCATGTGGCTGATAAGTGCTGCCAATCGAATAGATCTTGCTAGTTTGCGCATTCATTTCAATGTGCGCTCCGAGCACCATTGATAC
>CAJQNY010000170.1 GCA_905479805.1 uncultured Arenicella sp. | reverse complement strand
GAATCTGTTCTTGAGCGAGACCCGTCCGCAATAATCGCAAGCGGCATGTCCAGCGCTCGGCCAGATTGGTTAAACGAATGGCTGCAATGGCCATCCATGACCGCAGTAGAACAAGGTAATCTTTTCTTTGTGAACCCTGATTATATCCAACGACATACAATACGCTTATTACAGGGAATTGAGTCTATTTGCACACAGCTTGAGCAAGCGAGACATCGACGCGATGAACCGACGGCTAGCGATTGATACCGGTCAGTAATGACCTTTTTACGAGATACTTAAACAGTAAGCACATGAGCCATTCACAATCACCTCCAGAGTCATCTTCCACTAAGTTACGTGAGCGGGATCTATTTTGGACCGCGGTAATGTTCTACTCTAGATTCCCAACGCCCAAAGACCTACCCTTCAACAACCAGTTACTAAATAAATCACGCAAATACTTTCCTGTCGTCGGCGGTCTAGTCGCATTAGTTTCAATGCTAACGTTGGTTGTGAGTTCATACGCCGTCAGTTTACCAATCGCAGTCTTACTCTCCATGGCCAGCACCATACTCGCGACCGGAGCATTTCATGAAGATGGCTTCTGTGATAGCTGTGATGGTTTAGGCGGTGGCTGGAGCAAAGAGCAAGTACTCACTATCATGAAAGACAGCCGAATCGGCACCTACGGCTGTGTGGGCATAGTTGTTCTGCTCGGGCTTAAATTCAGCGCTCTTCTAAGCATCGCTGAGTCAAATCTCTGGCTAGGAGTTCTGGCACTCGGCGTCGCACATACAGTTAGCCGTATAACATCTTCGATGATTGTTGATCAGTTTACCTATGTGCAGGATATCGAAATCAGCAAAAGCAAACCGATTACCGATGGTCGCATGAACCGTTACGAGTGGTTGCAATGTGGGCTATTGGCGTGCTTACCCACTGTCTTAATGATATGGCATCATCCAATTATGGCGTTATCGCTTCTAATCGCCGCTGCCGCTTCTATTGGCTTTGCATTGTATTGCCGAAACAGGATCGGAGGCTACACAGGAGATACTCTGGGGGCAACACAACAATTAAGTGAGTTGACGATTTACCTGTGCTTTGCAAGCTTGGTTTTCTAGGACGATCGATGATTATTCATTTCATCCGTCACACGACACCGAAAGTTGCACCAGGAGTTTGTTATGGCCAAGCCGACTTAGAATTGATCTCGAACTCACAAGCTGAAATAGACAAAGTGAAACTCAAATTACTGAGCCACTACGACCGAATCTATAGCAGCCCGCTAAAACGGTGCTCACAACTAGCAGAGCAATTGACAGAGCACGGCGTCTCATATGATGACCGTCTTAAGGAATATAATTTTGGTGAATGGGAACTTCAACCTTGGGAAAAACTAAATGGATCACGCGTTGACACGTGGATGAACGATTTTGTGAATACACGTCCCCCCGGGGGAGAAAGTTTAGTCGAAATGAAAAGCCGTGTTGATGAATTCATTACTGAACTAATTGATCAAGACTGTGACGTATGCGCTGTGGTCGCACACGCTGGCGTTTTAAGGTTGCTGTATAGCTGGGTATTAGATGTTTCATTGGAGAATATTTTTAGTATTCGTTTGGATTACGGATCAATAGTCGAAGTTTCATTGGATACTAATACCAGCCTGAAATCACTAAAACATTTATAAACCTCACGCAGAGCGAGTGTTTCTATACACGCAATCTTTAGAAGCCGTAAGCAATTGTTTTGCAACTGTTTGACGATATTTTAAAGTCCTTTGACAAACATTCGCTGCTGGAAAACGTTCGATGACAAAAAAAGGCAGTTTGCGATTCGCCTAAGCCTGCGGTATATATCATTCGACTCGACACCATCTACCCAAGCTTACTTTAGACGCCGCTAAGCTTGGGTTAGATCGTCAATAAAATCTTGATGACCAAAGAAGATCAAACATTTTATCTGGACGTTTGTTAAACTAGTTTTGGACGTTAGAAAAAATCTGAATTTGACCCGAATAACTCATGTTTCAACCTCACTTTTTGTATTATTCATTGCTGGCTGTAACTCCGAACAGTAAACCTAAGTCTTCTATGTCTAAAAACATAGCCACGGCGTTGTCTAAAAACACAGCCGCGGCGTTGCGGTGCCTTTTACTAGTTTCTGTCGTAATTGGTTTAAGCGCGTGCGATGGAATGTTAAGCAAGAAGTCTGCGCCTCCAGAAATCACCAAACCCAAACCGGTTGCCAAACCTTTGAGCGCCAAGCCGATTAGCCGGCCGGATAAATCTGAGATTTTTTTCGCACAGTCGGCACTTAATTCCTTGGGCTACCCACTTGGCCAGGCTGATGGAATATGGGGCCCAAAATCCGCTCGTGCTATTCGAAAGTTCGAACAAGATTTTGGCATAATCACCGCAAATGGACGTTTATCAGAATTAAATTTAGCTAAATTGGAGACCCAAAGCGGATCCAAGCGCGATGAGGTAAAACCGATACCAAAGCCAAAGAGCATTAATTCCATTTCATCCAAGCTCGACAAGTCGGTACCACTAGAGAACGCGCCACAGCTGATTATTATTGATCGGGCGTACTCTGTTCTAGCTAAACCTAACCCCTACTCCGAACCCTTAGCGATCGCGCGCGCCGGCGCTGGAATATATGTAGTGGCTGTCTTAGACGGATGGTACAAGGTAGTAGCCGAAAACCAAATAACTGGGTTTATTAGAGCCAAATAGACAATAGCTTCGAACTCGTGAAGCACGAGTTTTGTTCTAATTGTGGGTTTGAAAAAACCGGGGAATCAAACGAAGCCGTAATTTGGCCTATTACAATCGCTCACAAGCTAGGCATGATGCCCGTGGCAGTTTGAGGTGCGCTCAAACGCTGAATCACAGCAGCCCGCCTAGGTGTGGTAAGAGTGTGGTAAGATTTGCAATGACACTTTCACAGCATTAAACGCAAGCGCGTCATTACTCACAATATTCATGTCAGAAAAGCACTCAAGATCCGAAATTGAAAACGCCTTGACTGGTAATCCCAAGCGCAATCCTTCGAACAGGAAGAGCGATAATGTTGAGCGCCAAATTGACTCGCTCACGGCCAGGCGGCAACAAGTGATCGGTGGTGATTTAACCGGCGTATCACGTCGCCGTCAATCAAATACTTTGTGGAACTGGTTTACCGGTATCAATTTGGTAAACTGGGTGGCATCCGTGATCGTCTTAATGATTGTTGCGGTCTTTTTCTGGCCACAGCCAAGCAACAACACTATCAAGGAAGTTAGTGAGAAGCAGGCCCTCTCCGAATCAAACACCTACTATGATGAAGCTCGGGTCGACGAGCCAGAGATTGCTCCAATAGAACAGTCTTTTACAAGGCCGAGCGATATCGATAGAGCGTCAGATTTTCGCGCCTTAGATCAGCGAGAACGAGAAATAAACAGCCTTTTGGCAAAGGCCGAACAACATATTGCAAAAGGTGAATACACCCAACCAAATAGTGAAAACGCGTTGCAAAGCTATCGGAAAATTTTAAGCCTTCAAAGCAATAACACGAAGGCAAGACAAGGGATTGAATACATTAATGGCAGATATCTAAATCTTGGCTACCAAGCGCTCGAAGAAAACAGCCTTAATAAAGCAAATGCCTCCCTGCAAAAACTTGCTCTTATTAATGCTGACTCCTTTGAACACAGCGAGCTCGAAGAAGCGATTACTGCTTGGACGAGCAAGCGCCAAATCGATAAATTTTTAGTCAGTGCCAGCCAAGCATTTAATGATGACAAAATGATTTTGCCAGCAAGAGGGAACGCCTTATTTTATTACCAACAAATTCTCGAACTTGATGCGGACAATGAGGTCGCTAAAGGCGGGATAAACCGCATTATCAATCACTTTGTCAGCAAAGCGAATGCAGCAATCAATGCCGGTCAAGTTAATGCAGCCAACGGATATCTGACCACCATTGGGGTGATTGATGGTAAACACCCATCGATCAGCAATATCGAAAACCGGATTGCTCAAATAGATGACCAAAAAGCGCCGACCAGTGTCGCTTCACTCCCCGCTCGGCAAAACTCTGCATCAGCCGGAAATACACAAAACGATCAACGCCAAGCGACTAGCGTAAAAACCCCACCTAAAGAAGCGAGAGAACAAGAAGCCTTCGATCGTCAGTATTTACGACGCGGCTTAGACGCATACTATAAAGGCGAGTACGAATCTGCAGCAGCCCTACTTCAACCCCTCGCCGATAAGGGTGTTTCAAGAGCACAATTTCGGATCGCGTACATGCACTTCCTCGGCAGAGGCTTCAAGAAAGACAAAATTGAAGCCGATCGGATTATCCGTGCGGCATTACCCGCTATTCAAAAATTTGCGGATGAAGGTCGAGGCTGGGCACAATCAGATGTAGGCAGTCTCTATGAAGACGGACTCGTTCTTCC
>CAJQNY010000169.1 GCA_905479805.1 uncultured Arenicella sp. | reverse complement strand
CACTTATTTTGATCATAATGGACAGTTAAAGCGTAGTCCTGTTCAATTTAAACCAACGCCCAATCGTCAACCTATTCCGGCTCGATTGCTTGCAGCAGGCTTTCTTTTTACCACGGGTCGCTTTTGCGAGGACTGTGTTTACGACCCAAATATGTATTTCAATGGTGAAGAGATATCTCTAACTGTCCGTGCTTACACACATGGTTACGACCTATTTCACCCTCAAGAAGTGCTTCTCTGGCATGAATATATACGTAGAGATAAACCTAGGCATTGGAGTGATTTTGTTGATCATTTTGAAAATGAACCGGTTCGAGAAACAGCAACGGATTGGAGCCTACAGGATGTCGCTCGTTTAGATCAATTGCTTGAAGGCTCTCTAGATCACGAGGTCTCTCGAGAGTTTGGTTTGGGAAGTAAGCGCACAGTGGATGATTATCAACGCTATTCAGGCATTCATTTCAAAGATCAAATCCTGTTTACTGAGGCCAAACAAGGGTGTACACCTTTCGCTATGCCTAAACATGATTGGCAAACTCAGCATCAGATATATCTGACAGAGAAATTCAACAAAAAACTTTGGCGTTTCAGTCTGCCGAAACAAGAGCATCACGAAGGACTTACTATAAAAGCGCGCGTTGTTTCTCTATTTAATTTGCATGGAGATCTAATTGAGCGAGTTCGTATGCCGACTCAAGCCACGCAAGATGGTCGTCATGTTATTGAATCGGAGTCTAACCTACCTCCCGCTTCATGGATTAGCTCGGCGTTGGCAGATGACAATCAATGGCATACGTTGTCGGAAGGTGAAATTACCGACTATTTGCTTTTATGATAATGAGTGATAACCCTTTATTCACATGTTGATTCATCCGAAAAAACTCATTTTCGTACACGTACCCAGAACTGGCGGGGAAACGATCGAAAACTATTTTTTAGCCGAGATGGGATTGGATCAACGAATGCGTCCCGCACTCCTGCTTCGTGAGAAATTAGAAGACGAACAGGGCCCACCCCATTTGTCGCACCTCACCGCTGAACAATATACTCGGTACGCCTACCTTTCTGAATTGGACTTTGAGCAATACTTTAAGTTTAGCGTGGTTAGAAACCCTTGGAGTAGAGTTGTGTCTTTTTATCACTATCTAGGTTATGCCACTAAAATGAGTTTCGATACTTTCGTTTTAGAGCAGTTAGATGAGCTGTTCTCTACCCCTAGATTAGATTGGTTCGTAGCGCCATCAAGTGACTTTATCTATTCGAACAACGATGAACTTATGGTAGATTTTGTCGGAAAGTTTGAGAACTACCAACACGACTTTGATTTAGTAACAAGTAAATTACAAACCACGCAAATAAGCCTGCCGATCATTAATTCTAGTAGTCCGACTCGATGCGCGCTGTCTTCCGCTCATCAGCCCAAACCTCCTTATCAGTCCTATTACACAAAGGAATGCCGAGATAAGGTAGCACGACTTTACAAACGCGATGTCGAAATCCTAGGCTATAGTTTTAGCCCAATCTAAAAAACTGAGAATTAAAACAAATAAGACAGTCTGTGTGGGGGGGAGGTTATTGTTCTCAAACTCTATCACGCTAGATCGCACAGAAAGTTTAGTGCTTTAGTTGTAAGCAATTAATACAGCTCTAGCAAAATCAATAGGTTACAACTTTGGGGGATTTAATACTTTAGTTGTCTGTCCAGAAAAATTTAGTATTTTAGCTGTAAGGCAGAACTCCTGATTCCTTGAAAATCAATCACTTATAAATTTTTAGTGTTTAGTGCTTTAGTTGTATGTCCATGTGACTTATAAATTAATAGACGATCCTTTTTCTAATTCCCAATCATCAACCGAAACGAAAAGTAGAAATTACTCTGGCTCGCAGTGCTCTACCTATTCTCCAGGCTATGCCAGACCCGCACAATGAAAGCTTTGTCTTCAATTAACCGATATCTAATGACATAACCGCGTGCGCCATATTTAACCAAAAGTTCTCGATAATCCGGTTCTAATTCCCATGGTCTCCCTATCTCGGGAAATTCTGTGAGTGATTCAGTTGATTCGATCAATGCGTCGATCGCTCGTGATGCGGCGACTGGGCTATACTTCTCTATAAATTCGTGGAGTCGTTTTAGATCGTCAAGTGCATCCGGCAACCATTTAACAATTGCCATTAGTCAGACGCAGCCTCCTCTGGTCGTTTACTCTCAGCCCAAGCTTTTACGTCACCATGATCAACGGTTTCACCAGTCAATTCGTATTTCTCCCATCTAGACTTTATAAGTTGGCGCTCATTTTCCAACGCTTCCTCAGTTTCTAGAAAACGCTCTACAGCTGCTTTCATTAGATAATGAGGTGATCGGTCACGCGCTTTACCTAATGTTTCCAATCGCTTCTGAGTGTCTTCGTTTAGGCGTACGCCCACTGTTGCATTGGCCATAGTTTGAACTCACTTGTTGCTAAAGTTTTACTAAGTATAACAATGTTGCACTACCAACAATAACTTAAGTTTTCAAGAATTGACGATCTTTTTGTGGATTGTGGGTAGTGAAAACCGTAGAAATACGATCTATAGGCGAGTGAAGCCGGAAGATAGTGGGTACAGACCACGCTTATTGGCTAATCAGAGAGCCCTCCTCTGATAGCCATTAACAAGGTAAACTGGCCATGCTTCCTAAACGGTGGTCTATCCCCTATTCCCGCAGTTGTTTGGAGGGTTACTAAATTTTCTGTATCGACTCTCGGACCCAGGGTTCCAAGTTATCGAAGCCGCATTCATTGCGTTCAAGAAGGCCAATCAGAAAAGTATGTGCGGGCTCTGGTGACACAGAAAACCTCCACCCGTTTAGTCGTAAGAACACGTCGGTAGCAAAGAATGCTACTCGTTTGTTGCCATCAACAAACGGGTGATTAAGTAATAGCGACTCAAATAAAGCCGTTGCCATCGCAACCATGTCTGCGTAATAGCCAGTTTGTGGACGAAATAGCGCACTTTCCAAAAGTCCGAGATCACGAATACCAGACGCTCCGCCAAACCGTTCAATCAGTCGCTCATGTATAGCGATAACTTCATCTAAGGAAAGAAAATCTACAGAATCACTTGGCAAGAAGTTTGCCCAACTCTTCGTTTTCGTTCATAGAATCTTCGAGATGCGAGACCACGGTTGGCCGCAACCGGCGCTTTCGCACATAATCGCGAATAGCATCGGTGAGAAGCCCTGAAATACTCTGGTGGGATTCGCGAGCCAAATCCTGCAACGCATTCCATTCGCGCTTTTCGACTTTTGAACTGATTTTGATAGAGGACATAAAAGCATATTAATTGACACATCAAGATATGTCAAGATATGTCAAGCCGCCTCGCAAAAATAAGTTAACCGAAAGAATGCGTGGTTTTGAAATATTTGAACAGGTGTTCCTTGGGCATCTTCGAAATATACCATTTCAAAATCTGGTGCCTAAGTAAATCTGACAATACCGTCCGCCCAAATAATGTCCATAATGTAGCTAAACCAAAGTTCAAAATTTTGTTTATTAGCCGCATCCGACAAGATTAGCAACCCGATCGGTTGGGGTAAGTCTGCACCAGTGACACACACCTGCTCTATGTGATAGCTGGTCAGCAAGCGATCCTCAATGGGTGCAGGAGCAATATATTTAGGTGTTGTCAGATTAACTTTAACGCTGCTCAATTGCCCAAGAATTCGTAGTTCTATTACCCGGCACAAAGCCTTCTCCACTCGGAGAGTGAATCGATTCTTTGTTGCTTAAAAATGTCTCGCCTTTGCAAATGTCGTTGGTGGTTGATGACTTAGGTTGAAACGATAGTAAAGCCAAACCGCGTAGCTGATAACCTCAGGCGGAGAACGGTGTCGTTTGTAAGTATTCATTTTCGAATTATCCAGCATCTAAACTTAACTTATCAGTACCGTCAGTATCGTTGATTAGGCCCAAGTCTATACTTAGAGAAAGCTTCAGCATTAATTTCCAAAAATTTATCACCGAAATAATATTTTTCCAATAAAGTTAAATCCCATGTCCCTAGAAACGCCGCGGTAATAAAAAGAGCTTCTATCGTCGCGAAACCTGCAGAAGGATCGTCACCGTGCTTGTCCTTGCGAGGGTAAGCGGTTGAGAAACCTGGAGGGATACTAACGAATTTTGGTAGAGGTTCGAGAGTGTGATTGAGAATCGTATTTAAGCGCCGCCAAATGCAATCTAGCGCAGCTATTTTTGTAATAGAGTCAGACCTTAGTTCGGCCAAAGAAATGCCGTCAGGATGTAGAAGAATATCGGAGGAGAGTTTTCTGGGTGGATTGGTAGCCCGAAACCTCGTGATTTTAAAATCCTCCCTGTCTCTGAGAGGAAGGATAGTGCACTGTTTGCTTTTCTCTGTGTGATCAACGACTATTTCATAGTGGAGGGAGTCTGGCATGCGAAGGCACCTAAAAAGGGGTAACAGCATTAATAATCGAGTTAAATAATCGGGGTCAGAGTAGCATTTCCCTCAATATTGTTCATCCTGAGCCTAACAATGTTACTCTGACCCCGATTATTCCAAATATGATCTCAGGAGGAAATCGGTGTCGTTTATAGGTATTCATGTCGAGATTATCCAATATCCCGTGTTAACTTGTCAGTACCAATAAAACAGTTACTGATGGCGAACAACCGCGCCTTCAACCATACAAATCACCTCTTCGGCAATATTAGTCGCCAAGTCGGCAATACGCTCCAAATAACGAGCAAATGTGGGGCCGGGTCTTGAATTGTGAATTGCCCTACCCTGTATTCAGTTTTTTTGGGAGTCGGACTCAAACCTCAGGGCAGTACCCTCTTAACGCGTGTCTAAAACTCTGCGTGAAGCATTCAATATAGCCACTGGTTGAGTGAGTATTTGGCCTTTTAGAATTTCAATATTGACCTCGCCAGCGGTTTCACGTTCTGCAATTTTTTTTACCACATCCATACCTTCGGTTACCTTGCCAAAGGCAGGAAAGCCTCTGTCATCGGGTTTGCCTCCCTCGCTGGCATCAAGTGCAGGTATGGCTTGCAGGCAAATGAATATTTCAGGAATTACAGAGCCGCTGCCTATTAAGTCACGGGCAAATGAAACCATGCCGTACTGGTGTTTCAAGCCTGTCTGTTTTGTTGTTTCAATCTCTTCTA
>CAJQNY010000168.1 GCA_905479805.1 uncultured Arenicella sp. | reverse complement strand
GTGGGGTAGAGCGGAGCGAGGGAATGGGGGTCGGCTTATTAAAGGCCTTTGAGCAAAGCGTGCTGAGCAACGCAGAGAGCGCGTTGAAAAATCAAATCCTCTTATTGATGGCAAACATTGAAGTAGAAGGTAAGCAAGTACGAGTCCCGCAAGTTCTCTCGGAGGCGCGTCTATCACAGGCGGATTCCAACTTGTTTGCGCAAATAAACACACCAAACGAAGGCGTGATTTGGCAGTCGCCTAGCTTGCTCGATGCAGGGCTGCCCAGCTTGAATCACGAGATGGGAGAATTTTTATTCCATCAAGCCCCTAAGGTGGGTGACGGTTTAGGTTGGATGGTGATTCCCACTTTATACGCGATGACGTTTGCTGCTGAATGGGAGTCAGATGCGGGTGATGTGCCATTTTCAATCACAGTGGCGGAACATCGATTTGCCTATGCCAAGAGACTGCGCGATTATCGTGAGCAGGTGTTTATTTGGCTCGGAGTCCTCGGTGCAATGTTGTTGGCGTTGTTATTAGCCTTATTTTCTTGGGTGCTGAAACCACTTGGCAGAGTTGTTGCTCAAGTCGGGGAGATTGAGAACGGTACCCGTCAACGCTTTGACGAAGATTATCCCGAAGAAGTCAGTAGCCTGACGCAGAACCTTAATCAATTGTTGAATTTTGAAGAGCAGCGCATAAACAGGCAAAAAGATGTTCTAGGTAATCTGGCGCACAGTCTTAAGACACCTATAGCTGTGTTAAAGGGGCTGTCTTATTCGGATGAAAATAAATCAGAAGCTGATACTCAGCTTTCTGCCATGCAACAAATTATCGATTATCAGTTACAGGCTGCTTCGGCTGTTGGTCGCCGACGCTTTGCAAAACCGATTGAGGTCGAAATTCCGACACAACAAATTGTAAATTCACTGCAAAAATTATACGCGGATAAAGGATTAACCGTAAATGTAAGCTGCGAACCCAATGTGCTCTTTTTTGGTGATCAAGGCGACTATATGGAGCTGGCTGGAAATCTTTTAGACAACGCCTGTAAATGGGCAACTCAGTCGGTTTCCATAAAAATCACTAACCAAGAACTCACTCAGCACAGATCGGCCATTGTTATTGAGGTCGCTGATGATGGGAAGGGAATTGACCAAGTATTGAAAGACACCATTTTACAGCGTGGTGTTCGGCTGGATAGTCAAACACCGGGGCATGGATTAGGCCTGCATATTGTAAAGGGTATTGTAGAAGCATACGATGGTGAACTAGAGATACGCACTAATCAGCCACAAGGAACCGTGTTTCGAGCGGTATTAAACTAATCTAAATACTGCATTGACCTTTACCCACACAGCCGGCACCAGTGCACTGTAATTCTGTCGTGGGCTGAGCCTCTATATGGCTCTAGTGCCTAGGCCGATAGTTCTTTAGAATTAGCCCATAAGTCGTGTTCATCACTCGCATGAACCGTCACTGAGATAATGTCGCCAGGTTGATGGTTGGGTTCATCATTAATATAAACTAAACCATCTATTTCAGGGGCATCGGCCTTGCTTCTTCCGATCGCGCCGGATTCATCGACCTCATCAATGATTACGTCAATCGTCGTACCGACTTTTTTCGTTAGCTTGTCGGTACTGATTTTGGCTTGTACTTGCATAAACTCGGCGAGTCGTTGCTCTTTGATTTCTTCTGGAATATGGCCATCTAATTCATTGGCAGACGCGCCTTCGACCGGTGAGTAGGTAAAGGCGCCAACTCGATCCAATTGTGCTTCGCCGATAAAATCGAGTAGTTGCTTAAAATCATCTTCAGTTTCACCTGGAAAGCCGACGATAAATGTACTGCGAATTGTTAGATCCGAACAAGTGTCACGCCAAGACTTGATCCTCTTAAGCGTGTTGTCTATGGCGCCCGGTCTTTTCATCGCCTTCAATATCCGTGGAGAACCGTGTTGAAACGGAATATCCAAGTAAGGCAGTATTTTATCTTCGGCCATTAAAGGGATAATGTGATCAACATGTGGATACGGATAAACGTAATGCAACCTTACCCAAGGGGCGGCCGATTCTTGGCCGTTGATATCTCCAAGGGCATGGCATAGGTCTAACATTTTGGCTTTGATTGGTCTGCCATTATGAAAGCTAGTTTGGTATTTAGTGTCGACGCCATAAGCGCTGGTGTCTTGTGATATCACTAGCAGTTCTTTCACCCCAGAACGCACCAAGCCTTCTGCTTCGGCAACCACGTCATTGGCTGGTCGGCTAACTAAATCACCACGCATTGACGGAATAATACAAAAGCTGCAGCGGTGGTTGCAGCCTTCTGAAATCTTCAAATAGGCATAATGTCTTGGCGTAAGTTTAACGCCCTGAGGAGGTACTAAGTCAATACGATGATCGTAGCTCTTCTCATAGGGGAAGTGCTGTTTAACCGCGCCAACCACTTGCTCATAAGCATGCGGGCCTGAGACATCCAAGACATTTGGGTGCACATCAGTAATATCTGACTCGGTAGCACCCATGCATCCTGTGACC
>CAJQNY010000167.1 GCA_905479805.1 uncultured Arenicella sp. | reverse complement strand
CATTGATGTCCCCACCGCCAACACCATCATCATTAACAAGGCAGATCGGTTCGGGCTGGCACAATTGCACCAACTACGTGGAAGAGTCGGGCGCTCTCACCATCAAGCGGAAACTCTCTAGCAGGGAGAAGTCTAATTTCTTCTAGTTGGGTGGTAGAACGTTGAGTTTCGGTGTCAAAAAGTCGGATCGTTTCGATTTCAGTATCAAATAGGTCCAAACGAAAGGGTTGTTCCATCCCGGTTGGGAAAACATCGACAATCCCGCCGCGTACCGCAAACTCTCCAGGAGACATGACTTGCTCTACATTGTAGTAGCCGGCGTCGGTGAGTCGTTTACGGAATGCTTCGGTGTTGAAGTCATCACCGGTACGTAGGATGAATGTGTGTGCGTCGATATAGCTCGATGGCGTAAGCCGTTGCATCAGAGCGGCAATGGGCATAATTACCACGCCTTGGTTCAGACTTGGTAATTTGTGTAGCGCGAGTAAGCGCTGCGAAATGAGGTCGGGGTGAGGTGATACCCGGTCATAGGGTAGGCATTCCCAATCGGGAAATGAATGGATTAGCGTAGAGTCGCCCAAATAGAATGACAGCTCCTTTTCAATTGAATGTAAGTGAGCAGTTTCGCTACAAACGTAAATAATTGGCCCATTACTAGATGCTTGATTGTCGGCTATTTGTCGAGCCAGTGAGGCTACGGTATAGCTTGCTGCAGAGCCGTGCAATTTACCCCAATTGATTACTTCACCCAGTTTATTGGGGAGTAAGGGTTGGTCTATGGGCTGGGCAGGAGGCATCTTAAAGTAATGGCGAATTTAGCGGTGATAGTTTTTGTTGATGGTTTTGATTAATGCCTGATCTTTGAAATCACAGATTGTTTTATCAGAAAAAGAAAAAGGCGCGAAATTTTAACATTTCGCGCCTATGAGATTAAGCTTCTTTTCAATAAACCTCATAATTGACAATCAGGTTTATGGTGGGGTTCAGGTCGAGTTTGTTAGCGATGACATCACACGACTGAGTAACGCTATCAATCTTAACTTAGCTATATGCTTTATTGACGGCTGAGATCGCTGCTCCGGGAGTCAATGGGACGCCCTGAGCCATTAAGCAACTCTCGAGTGAGCTAATGCATTTCCGTACGTTGCTTGGGTTTGAGCTATAACCCATTAATCCGATGCGCCAAACTTTACCGGCGAGCTGACCTAGGCCTGCACCAATCTCAAGGTCATAGTTTTCTAGGAGCTGTTTCCTTACTAAGGCTTCATCAATATTATCAGGTATTGAGACCGCGTTTAGTTGCGGCAAGCGAGCCTCTTCAGCCACAATTAAGCTAAGGCCCATCGCTTCTAACCCCGCCTTGAGTGCCTGGTGGTTGTGACGATGCCGTGCCCAGCTTTGTTCCAAGCCTTCTTCATGTAATATGGTGAGTGATTCATGTAATGCGTAAAGCGCATTGATGGGGGCGGTGTGGTGATAAGCGCGCTGTGCGCCTTCGCCCCAGTAGCCCATTACTAAGTTCATATCTAAGAACCAACTTTGTACTGGGGTTGCTCTGTTTTGAATTACTTCGGTGGCTTTGTCACTAAAGCTGATCGGTGATAAACCAGGTACACACGAGAGACACTTTTGCGTGCCGCTGTAAACTGCATCTGCACCCCAACCATCTACGTCGACATTAACGCCAGCAAGACCGGTGACCGTATCCACGATACTGAGCATATTGCTCTGCTGTGCTAATGCGCAGATTGCTGCAGCGTCACTCTCTACACCGGTAGAGGTTTCGGCATGGACGAAGGCAATTGCTTTGGCGTTGGGATTGTCGGCAATGGCTTGGGAAACTTTATTGAGATCAATGACCTTTCCCCAATCATCCTCAACCATAACCGCCGTGGCACCAATGCGTGTGACGTTTTCTTTCATCCTGCTACCGAAAACGCCGTTTTGGCAAACAATGACGGTATCGCCTGATTCGATAAGGTTCACAAAACACGCTTCCATGCCCGCTGAGCCTGGCGCTGAGATCGGCAATGTTAGTTTGTTTTCGGTACGAAAGGCATATTGCAATAATTGCTTTATTTCATCCATCAAACGAATAAATTCAGGGTCCAAGTGACCAATGGTGGGCCGAGCCAACGCTTCAGTAATTCTAGGGTTAACGTCAGACGGGCCAGGGCCCATTAAGGTGCGGCGTGGAGGGTGAAAACTCATAGTGTACCTTCTGAAATGTGGTGGTTTGGTAGTTGGATTATCTGGCCGTACGTTAGCTGTTAGGCATAAGCGTAGAGCGGTAGTTCTGATTCAGCGGCCGATTATATCCTTCCGTGGGATTTTGTCTAAGTCACTCGACCTTAAAAATGCTGAAGTTCAGTATACATTCCCTGAATACGAGAAGGGTGACATAAAGCTTAAGGATTAGTCGTTGTATTTTCTATTCCTTGAGTAATAGTCACCGAGAAGCATTTCAAATTGCAATCCGAAACGAACAACGCTTTCATATCGTTGATATTCGAAATCTTTTTCCCAGCGAAAATCGACGCCAGTTTCTACGAACAACCATGGTCTTAAGAACGGTCTGACATAGGTGAAAGTTAAACCATATTCTGGAATTGATACGGGGTTTTTCTCTTCACCACGCACATAAATTCTGGAAGAAAGGCCTTTGGTGTTTGAAAAAGAGTGGTGCCACGTACTGCCTGTAATCCACTCCCATTGCTCATCATCTTCGGTATATTTTATTCTGCCATCCCACTCAACGATGTCTCTGTCACCTAATAGATGTGTGTAATCAAGGTTAGAGCTGACGCCAAATCCATCGTCTCTACGCCAGAAAACCGTTTGCGTGGTTCGCCAGTAGGTTTCCGCACTGGTTTCAAACATATACCGATGCGCTACTTTTGCATACGGACTGAGGCCACTACTCAGTTTTGCGCCCACGGAAAGATCAAAGCCATTGGCTCGCGTATTAGGATTCCTATAGCCTAAGCCGACGAGCCATTCAGCATCGTCGTTATCGTTAGAGCGTAAGCCGACGGCATTGACACGATCTTTGTTGGATTCTGTGTTACTGATGTAGCTGTCTTCTTCCACTCGACCAATAAAGGCATTGAACTTATTGGAGACATTGGGGAGCTTAGTTTTGATTCGGACTCTTAAACGAGGATCAAAACCGTCTTTTTCATCGTGGCGAAAACCTAGAGAAACTTTGCCTCTAAAATCTTTGTCGTTAAATTCATGCTCTTCACCGAACAAGCCGTCTATCCATAGCGCCGAACGGCATAAACGGCTGTGAGTTCCGCGACGCATACCGTCAACCCACTCTTCACCCGGGTGATTAAAAACACACTGTTCTTCTGGTGTCTTTGTGACCTCAGATGCGTGTATTTCATCGAGGACTATATTGGTTTTGGAGTCACGTTCTTGAATGCTTTGCGACTCAGCCAAAACGGGGGAAGTGCCGACCGTCGCTATCGTAATAGCTGTAAAGCATAAGATAGTACTAAGCCGTTTCGCTTGGCAGCAGGTCAAGCTCTTTAATATGATGCTTCTTAGTGGCATTTATGCGGTATTGGCTTTAGTTATCGTTAACACAACTAAAAGTTATCATAGTCTTCAGGAGGATAGTACCTTTCTCGGTTAATCATTTTTAAGTCGAGGGAACCATCCAATAAAGCCTGCACATCTGATTCTACTTTGGTGATGAATTCGCTTTGTTCATCTTCTTCTGACGCCGTCCGTAAGGCGTTTCCCCAGGTGGCAACAGCGGCCGAATCGATTTTGCGAACGGAGTTGTTTTTTGCCCACTCCAAACAGATATCTAAGCCCAATGCTCTCATTCTTGGCTCTACATCTTTCGCGGTTGCTGGATCATCTAAGGTGTCTACCAACATTTCCGTCATTCTGTTCCAACCAAGCGGGTAGATAATTGAGCCTTGATAGAAACGTTTGATCCAAACTAGATGGTTGCTCAAACTGTTATCGTTCTGTCCGAGTTTAGCTTGTTCATTGAAGCTTTCGACAAAAATTTGTCGTTTGGGCATGTTTTGCGGCCAACTCTCTTGTGAAATGTTTTTTGCACAGGATGAAAGCAATAACGAAACGAGCACGAATAGTAAAATTTTTTGGTATTTAGGATAAGGAATTTTTGACATCAGTGTATGTTGGTAATGCTGAGGAGAAAAGGATTAGATCAATGAGGCGGTGATGGTGTCACTAATTATTAATTTAATTACAGATTGTAAAGTTTCGTCACATTTCAGTAACAATGCTGGGAAATTTAATTGGATTACTGTCTAATTGTTAAACACAAAGGGTGCTTTTGAGATTATTCCGATTTTAGAAGTGTAAAGCAACACTAGGTTACTCAGGACATGGGTAGAGATGGATCTACTTTTTGAACTGTGATTCTATAATCTGTGCTCATTCAAGCTCCTGACGGTCTAAATATAGGGTTTTGCTCCAATACACACACCGTTAATACGGTGTGCAGGAATAGAGCCTTAAAATCAGACGAGAGTAATTTAAATAAGAACAATAACGAAGTAAGCGTAAGAGGCGGATTATATCCTCTCAGGCGCTGTAATCAAACTACCCGGAATTGGAATACTACGATGGATTTAAGAAAACGAAGAAGCCAAGAGAAATTGCAAGTTGCATTGGCGCAACACTTACAGAGTAAGACAATTGATGAGATTACAATCGGCGAACTAACTCGTACCGCTGGTGTAAGCCGACAAACGTTTTATTCAAACTTTGATAGCAAGCAATCTATTCTTTTGAATAAAATAGAAGTTTTATTTGAGAAAAGCAGAATAAATTTTGAAAGCATCATTAAGCGTGATGACTTAGGTCGTGAAGAAGTTGTTGAGCTGGGTGTGCATCACCTGTTGGAAGAATGCGCAAAGGAGCCTGCGTTAATGCGCGCGGCTTTTACTGGACAGGCAGGAATTCAATGTCTTTCACTACTCAAAGCGCTGCTTCGTGATTTGATTGCAAATCGAATTCTCTATCAATTTAACTATAACTTTGATGAAGACCGGTTGGACTTGATAACAGACTTTATCGCAGGCGGACTCATTGGCACGATTCAAGGTTGGTTATTAGATGAGTCAGGCCGAAAAGATATTCAATCGGTTGTGGAAAATATTGGTCGCTTGATCCCTCACGGTTTAGACAGTTATATCAAGCTTCAGAACTAATTTTTACACCTCCCCTACCCATGAAGAAGGCAGCAGGATAAGCTGCCTTTTTTATGTCTATCTCTTTGTGGTTGCCTAGAGAATCCTCGCGAAATACTTCATAATTACGTCTACAGTGATCGCGAACTAAACCTAAAGACTATGAATTCAATTCTTGCCACGGCGGTAGAAGCTGCGCGCACAGCGGGCGCATTCATTCTTGATGGAAGTTCAAGAATAGATTCCTTAGATATCGAGCAGAAAAGCCTGCATGATTACGTCTCTGAAATAGATAGGGAAAGCGAAAAATTGATTACGTCTCTTGTCAAAGAGCGTTTTCCAGATCATCAAATATTAGGCGAGGAGTACGGGGTTACCGAGGGGCACTCAGATTTTAAATGGATTATAGACCCGCTCGATGGGACGACTAATTTTTTGCGGGGTATTGCACACTATGCTGTGTCGATTGCGATAGCTGAGGAAGGTCAGATACGCTATGGCGTTATTTACGACCCAGTGAAACAAGAGCTTTTCACCGCAAGCCGCGGGGAGGGGGCGTTTCTGAACGATAAGCGCTTGTCGGTTAGTGGTATTGAAAAGTTTGATGGCGCGCTGCTTGCTACCGGGGTTCCGTTTAGCGGTAAGCTACTCGCTGAAGTAGGGTCTTTTAGTAATGCTATGGAAGCACTACTCGCACAGCATACAAGCGGTATTCGTCGTCTTGGCTCAGCAGCGCTTGATTTGGCCTATGTGGCTGCCGGTCGATATGACGGTTATTGGGAAGCCTCGCTCAAGCCATGGGACATCGCAGGCGGTATATTGCTGGTTGAGGAGGCAGGAGGCCTCGTTGCGGATTTCAAAGGGAATGAAAACTATTTGGAGAGTGGTGATATTGTTGCTGCTACCCCAGCGGTATTTGGTCCTATGTCTGAATGTGTTAAGAAAAGCTACGTGCGATAAAACTCATTATTCAATGACTGCATAGTTGAGTGTGTTAAATTAATCAGAGGCTCCTTAAATAGTAAACACTAGGTATTTATGTCGGCAGATTGTCATAGTCATTCGAACTTCGAAGGGGTTAGCCCTAGCTATAAAAGAGTATTGCTTGTGGTTATCGCCATCAATGCCGTGATGTTTTTGGTCGAAATGAGCTATGGCGTCGTGGGTGAATCGCAAGCTTTGAAAGCGGATGCTTTGGATTTTTTGGGTGACAGCGCTAGTTATGCGATGAGCCTTTGGGCAATCGGCAAAGCGGCTGATACGCGCAGTAATGTGGCGATGATTAAGGGAGCAAGTTTGGTGCTCATCGCTATTTGGGTACTTGGGTCAACAATCTATTTTATGTTGAATGGCAATACACCGAATGCGCCAATTATGAGTTCAGTTGCGGTCGCGGCCCTGATTGCAAATTTGATCAGTGTTTTGCTTTTGATGAAATACCGTGATGGTGATGCTAATGTGCGTTCGGTTTGGTTGTGCAGTCGTAACGATGCCATCGGCAATGTGATGGTGCTGATGGCAGCTGGCGTCGTTTTCTATACGCACAGCCATTGGCCGGATCTACTCGTGGCTATGATACTTGCCGGTTTGTTTACCAGTTCGGCATTGCAAATATTCAAACAAGCGCTAGCTGAAAAGAACAACCCAGATGGAGATCATCAGCATTCTGATCACTGTTAGTTTAGACCTGGTTTAGTTATGCAAAAGTTTGGATTACAAAGAAATACTTCACTGAATCCAAGCTCTGTTGAGCTTGAAATAGCCAAAGAACAAGCATCGGCGCTAGGACGCGCAGGCAGGAAGTTGCGTTTATCTCTTGAACGATATCAAGATGGAATTGATGAAGGAATCGAAATTGGCCTGAGGGAGGAGCTATTGAGTGACATTGCTAAAGACGTTTGGGCATTGCTGCTGCAGCGCGAGTTCATTGGTTTTGTGGAAGGGAATCTACGGTGGGTGAAGGATAATTATGTTATTCCTGAAGAAGCGATCGCAATGTTGGGTGTGAGAGCTTAGAGGTTGTTTGTGTATCGGCTGCGTTGGAGGGGTGAGTACGCATTACGGATCGCTCTTGTGCATCCACTGCGTGGCGCCCATGCACCCGCGACATACGGTTCATCCGTAGAGATCGGAGTACGCATCACCAGTCGCTCTTGTGCATCCATGCACTTGCGACATAAGCACATCCCTGTGCAAAAAAAGGCCACCCAATAGGGTGGCCTGAGCAAGTTGTTCTAGCGGAGTGATTCTCACCGAGTAATGCTAGTGCGTAGAGCTTTGGAGTTTCCAACAAAGCTCAACTTGATACGCAGTTTGGTTCTTAATCTAGTGGTCTGTGTATTCGTTTGCAGCCACTAAACCAAGAAGACCTAAAGTTACGATAATCATGATTCCCATAATAGCACCTGTGTCGTCTGACGGTTTTGAGATGAAGTTCATCTCTTGTTTCGATGGGTGAACTATGCGCCCGATTTTGGGCTTTTTAAAATGGTTAGTTTTCATACCTGAAATAACCGAGAGGAATGTGTTGACTTATATTGACGCTAGATTATGAATAACAGGATGTTATATAAATATAGCTGAAAGTGCTATTAGATTGTGTGGGTGAGTAAAGGAATCTATAGTTGATAGATTCCTTGTAATCCAAGTATCGGCTCTAATGCAGCGGCGGCATCGCGTAATTCGGTCATGAGCTGCGGGTCGCGTAAATCTTCGAAAGAAAGGCGATCACGGTAGTGTTCATTTACCCAACTTACCAGGTCATCGTATAAGTTTTCATTCAGTATTACTCTGGGCTGAATGCTGTCGATTTGGGCTTGGGATAGAACGACACGAAGGCGTAAGCACGCTGGGCCTCCGCCATTTTTCATGCTTTCACGAAGATCAAAGTATTTGACCTCGTTTATAGGCGCATCGGATGCGACAATCTTAGCTAAGTATTGTTCTACTCGACTATTTTCTTGGCATTCGGTTGGTGCAATAAGAGTGAATCGTTTTCTCTCTCCTGGAGCGGACTGGTCGAGCAATTGGGTGTTGAACAAATAAGTGCTGATGGCATCTTCAAGGCTAACTTCCGAGTTGAGCACTTTAAGTGCATAAAACGAATCTCCTTGATACTTGGATTTAATTTCAGCGATAACCTTTTCAGAATCCAAAAATGCAGATTCATGAAAGAATAAAAGGCTGCTGGTTCCTACTGCGATGACATCATTGTGAAAAACACCGGCATCAATAACGTCAGGGTTTTGTTGGGCAAATACGGTGTTGCTTGAATTCAAGCCGTGTAAACGCGCAATCGCTTGTGACGCTTCTTTGCTCTGTCGTGCAGGGTAGTTCTGCGGCTTTGGAGCATTGGCATCAAAGGCGGTTTCACCGTAGACAAAGAATTCTAAACCAGGTTCACCATGACTTTCTGCTAAACGCGTATGGTTAGCCGCGCCCTCATCGCCGAAGAAGTGTCCAGACGGAAGTGCGTCATGGTGTGCAAAATGATCAGAATTTGAGAACATTCGTTGCAGCAGCTGTGAGGTGAATTTACTTTCATACGAGCGATGAAACATTCGACACAAATTGGCCGCGGTGAAATGCGTTTTACCATCTTGAGTATCGCTTGCCGGAGATACTGTGGCGGCGTTCGCGGTCCACATCGGTGAAGCGGAAAAACACTTGCTGACTATTTCTGGTGATTCTCTCCAGGCTCGTTCAACTATCACTGCATCCGTTCCCGTAAACCCGAGAGAGCGTAATATTGCGATATTCGGCCGTAAATGTGGGGCTAATACGCCTTGTACTAGGCCCATTTCGTTTAAGGACTTCATCTTCTTAAGGCCCTGCAGTGCAGCAGCCTTTGGGTTTGCTGCTGCCATGGCATTCGCCTGAGAGGCGATGTTGCCTTTGGATAGGCCTGCATAGTGATGGCTTGGACCAACCAGGCCATCAAAATTTACTTCAAATACACTCACAATGATTCTCCGCTAAAACAGTTTAAAGCTTTATGCCTGTTGCTAGGTTTTCAGGCAGGCTAACTCGTTCATCACTCATGGTTGCCATGGGGTATGCGCAGTAATCGGCCGCATAAAATGCGCTAGGACGATGGTTGCCACTGGCGCCGACGCCTCCAAAAGGAGCGCCACCACTCGCGCCAGTGGTAGGTCGATTACGATTTAATATTCCAGCATTGGCGCGCGCGTAAAATTCCTGCCATAGATCATCATTGTCGGTCAAAATCCCAGCGGCTAATCCAAAGCGAGTGTCATTTGCCGTTTCAATAGCTTGTTCAAAATCTTTGACCCAATAAAGCTGTAGAAGCGGGCCAAAAAGCTCTTCATCTTCAATGTTTTCCACATTGCTTACGTCGAGTAGGCCTGGGCTTAAGAGTGGTCGATCATCTTGCGGGCGTTGCATTGATACTAAGGCAGTGGCTCCTCTTTGAATAAGGTCGGATTGAGCCGTTAATAACTGATCTGCAACTTTATTGGAAATAACCGGGCCAAAAAATGCATCTGGATTTTCATCAGGCATCGCCACGATGATATCGCCAATTGCCGTGGTAAGTTGATCGACGAATTCGCGACCTTGGTCATCGTCAATGACAATCAAACGACGAGCACAAGTACAGCGTTGCCCAGAGGTAATAAAAGCGGACTGTATTGTCTGATAGACAGCACCTTTGATGTCTTCTGCTTGATGGTAAATAAGTGGGTTGTTACCACCCATTTCCAATGCTAAAAGTTTGCCGGGCTGACCACCAAATTGACGGTGGATTGCTGCGCCGGTGTTGGAGCTTCCTGTGAACAATAAGCCATTGATATCAGGGTGGGCGCTTAAGAGTACGCCGGTTGAACCATCACCTTGTAATAAATTAATTACGCCGCTGGGAACTCCTGCTTCAATTAGATATTCAACCATGGTCTGTCCCACGAGTGGCGTCAACTCACTTGGTTTGAACAATATGACGTTGCCAGCGAGTAGCGCTGGGACAATATGTCCATTGGGTAGGTGGCCAGGGAAGTTATACGGGCCAAGCACAACTAATACGCCATGGGGACGATGGGTTAGCACGGTATCAATGCCGTTAACTTGTTTTGCGATTGTGCCGGTTCGCTCTTCGTAGGCTTTAATCGAGAGGTCAACTTTGCCAACCATAGTCGCGGCCTCGGTCTTAGATTCCCAGAGCTGCTTGCCGGTTTCGTCCGAGATGATCTGCGCGAGTTCATCTTGGCGAGCTTTCAGTATTTCCTGATACTTACGGACAATGGCAATTCGTTCGGAGAGTTCTGTTCTAGACCAGGTGCGAAAAGCTAGTTGAGCGGCGCTCACTGCCGAGTCAACTGACGCTTTATCAGCTGAAGACCCATGCCATAGCGTTTTGCCGTTGGCGGGGTTCTCAGAAACTAATTCGTTTGAAGTGTTGCTAGGATGCCAGGCACCCGCGTAGTAATGAGTGGAATTGTTCATCGAATTTCCTGGGGTTTTGGTTCTAATGGTTCAGAGTCATTTACTCTTTTACAATTTTTAGTGTGTCGCCTATTTGTACTTTGAGTGCAGCGGCATCGCGGTCAGATATTGCGATACCTCCGTCTTCTAACTGCATTAATGGCCCACGCGTCATTCGATAGTTTCTAAGTTGGCTATTGCTTAGAAAATAGCTTTCAAAGTTTTTTATCGCATGGCTTTCTTGGATGCTGAATGTCTCTTTCAAGACCTTATCTTCACTATCCTTAACGGTTTGAATTTTATCTAAGGGTGTTTCTATGCTAGGGCCTGCATCGAAAATATCCACATAGCCAGAATAACTAAAGCCTTCTTTCTGCAAAATATGGAAGGCGCCAGCAGCATCATCATGAGGTTTGCCGATGACGGCTTGTGCTTCTTCGGGTAGTAAATCTAAATACACGGGAGATTTGGGCATCAGATCAGAGATGAATTGAAAACCATCTACCGCACTAATGAAATCCGCTTTTTGAAAACTCAAGTCGAAGAATTTTTTGCCCAACGCGTTCCAAAATGGGGAATCGTCGTTCTCGTCTAACCAGCCGCGCATTTCAGCAAAGACAATCTCATCAAATCGTTCTGGGAAATCTGCGAGTAAAAGAAAGCGGCTACGAGATAAGAATTTTCCTATGCCGTCGCGACGATACTCTGGCAGCAAAAAAAGCGAACCAATTTCTGTGGTTCCAGTGAAGTCATTCACCAGGTTGAGCATGCGCGTATAGATCGTGAGGTCTAGTTTTTCCGATGATGTCGTAATGGTTGCGAGTTTGTATGAATAGAAAGGGCGATGGAGTCCTATGCCTGCGTAGACAGCGCCTGAGCCTACAATTTTACCGGTGGATAGATCTTCCATCACCATGAAATAGATGTCGCCATTCTTCTTCGGCTCTTCGCGGTTAAAGTCAGCGATTGAGCGCTCGAGTTTGTCGACCCAACTTTGACGATCCGTAGGCATGGATGTCATACCGGAACCGACCAAGGTGGATAGCTCCATTAGCCGATCGAGATCACCTTCTTCAGCAGCCCTGATCACCAATGATTCCGACGTATTTGTTGTGTTGTTTTTAGGCACCATGATTTCTATGTGTTCCAGTATTGATGAGCAGTTGGGCTCAAAGCCAGCGGGCAGGGTCTTGCGTTATGCGTTCTAATATCATCGCAGTGAGCTTGGTTCTCTTCACTAAACTGTCTAGGAGCATGTACTCTTTGTCTGAATGTATGTCGCCACCCTGAACTCCGAGTGTGTCGATATTGGGCAAACCCGCCGCTAACAAGTTATTGCCATCACAACAGCCGCCGGTTGCTCGAAAGCCCAACTCGATATCAAGTTGCTCGCCACAGGATTCGACTAATTCGAACAATTTTTTCTGTGCGCTATCTGCTGGTTTTGGAGGGCGATTAAAGCCTCCAGAAATTGTCGCGCTAAAACCGTCCTGTTTATTGATCGCATCGACCACCTTTGCCACATGTTGCTCGGCGTAGGCTTGATCTTCGAGTGATGAGACGCGAATGTTAAAATGACAGATCGCTAAATTCGGAACGACATTCGTTGGGCCGCCGCCACTGATTCTTCCGAGGTTTAAAGTGACTTCTTCGCGCAGATTATTTAGCTCGTGAAGTTCGTTCATTGCTTCGGACAATGCCGCGATCGAATTGCGTCCTAGATGAAATTCTCGGCCAGCGTGGGCCGCTTTACCGTGCACGACAATGCTGTAATTTCCGCTACCACGGCGCGCACCAGCCAAAAAACCATCCGGCATGCTCGGTTCGAATACTAATCCAAGTTGCGCTTTTTTGGCAGCTTCGGCTAGAAACGGTGCAGAGCTTATTGAGCCAATCTCCTCATCGCTATTTAAGAGGATATCCCAGCCAAGCAATTCGGCATTGGGAGATTGTTCAAACGCTTGAATCGCTTTGAGCATAACCAAAATACCCCCCTTCATATCAGCAACACCTGGCCCTCCCAGCGTGTTGTCATCAATTTGGTGCCATTCTTGGAAGTGGCTTTCCTTTGGGAATACCGTATCCATGTGACCACAGAACAATACCCGAGTACTGGCCTCGGGTCGTTTAGATAATCTCAGCATGGGGCCAATACTGCGTTCTTGTAGATCGCCGTCATCATTTACGGACTTGATCGGCGCAAGGTCGGTAATAGTGACATCTACGCCTAAACACTCTTCAGCATAACTCGCAATCACCTCGGCCATGGCGCGAACACCATCGGCATTGTATGAACCCGAATTGATGTTGCTCCACTCTTTAAGGGTGGAGATCATCTCGGCTTCTTGGCGCTCTATCCAGCTGCCAAGGTGGGTTTGAAAATTATCGGACATGGTTAAATACCTTAAATGAATCTGCTATAAAGTTGCGGCATAGCTTGCTAAGGCTTGATCTAATTTTTCCACAGCTTCGGCGATGTGGCTTTCATCAATAATTAATGGCGGTAGCAATCGAAGGACGTTGTCACCCGCCTTAGTCAAGAGGATTTTGTTGTCTCGAGCGAGGCCTAATAATGCGCCATTAGCGTCTGCAGACTTGCAGCGTAAGCCAACCATCAAGCCTGCGCCTCTGACTTCACTCAGGATAGTGGGGTACTTTTCGACTAAGCCATTTAGTGCCGTGTGCAATTTGTCAGCGGTTTCAGAAACTTGGTTTAAGAACTCTGGCTGCGCTACGATTTCCATTACCTTGCTGGCGACTGCCATTGCAAGTGGGTTACCGCCATAGGTGCTGCCATGAGTACCTACCACCATAGAAGCACCGACCTCATTGCTAGCAACACAGGCCCCAACAGGGAAGCCGCCGCCCAGCCCTTTGGCTAGGGCGATGATGTCGGGTTGTACGCTTGCGTGTTGGAATCCAAATACTTTCCCTGTTCTGCCGATGCCGCATTGGACTTCGTCAAACATAAGTAAGGCACCATGTTTATCGCACAATGCTCTTAGGCCTTCTAGATACTCTTTGCTAGCAACATGAATGCCGCCTTCACCCTGAACGGGTTCAACAATAATACCGGCCGTCTTATCACTAATTAGCGCTTCAATCGCTGCCAAATCGTTAAAGGGTGCGTGGTCATAGCCTTCGTCTTCGCGTGCAAACCCTTTCGTATGAACGGGGTTGCCCGCGGCGCAAATGGCTGCAAAGGTTCGGCCATGGAATGCTGAAGAAGCACCAATAATACGGTTTTTTTCTGGGTGACCATGGTCAAAATGGTAGCGACGCATCATTTTTAAGCCACATTCAACGGACTCGGTTCCAGAATTAGTGAAGAACACTTTGCCGAGGCCACTCAACTCAGCCAGTTTGTGTGCCAAGGTTTCACCCTGAGGAACACGGTAGGCGTTTGACATGTGCCATAACTGGCCAGCTTGCGCTTGCAGTGTGGACACTAGGTCAGGATGGCAATGGCCCAGACAGTTAACTGCAATCCCAGCAAAAAAATCTAAATATTTGTCGCCGTCTTGCGTATAGACGTAGGCTCCTTCGCCGCGCACAAATACTGTTTCAGGAGGCGCATAAGTGCTCATCATGGCATCACGAGCCTCTGCGTAAGGGATAGTGTTGTCGGTGTTAGTAACAGGTGCAGATTGTGACATTTGATCCTCCTTAAAGATCGTAGTGGTCGTAGTTGCACGACGCTAGGGCACTTTCAGGCACTTTTGCTGCCTTAGGTGATAGACATGACGCGCAAACAAAATTTGAGCAATTATTTAGAAAGCTAATAGTAGGTCGAACCGAACCGAATGAGCTATCTATCTGTTCAAAAACCATAGTATTAAAATTGGACTTCAAGAAAATTCGCCAAATATAATTCGGGAACCTAATACAATTGGTGTGAATAGTGTTAATATTATGCCTTAAACAGGTGCGAATACAGATGAATCAGGGTTTTATTGGTTTTCTGTATCGAGCTGGTTAGAAAGGCTTCGTGAAGATTCAAAAGAATATTCTGAAAAACAAATGCTAACGAAACTATTGTACTCGTTGTCCAGAGAAACGGTTTCGCAAACAGGTTTTAGTAGGTGATTACATGGCGACATTAGATAAGATTGACTTAAGGATTCTTAAAGTGCTGCAAGAGCAGGCACGCATTACTAATCAGGATTTGGCTGATGAAATTCATTTGTCACCCAGTTCTTGTTTGATGCGAGTGCGTAAGCTCGAGCAATCAGGTGTGTTGGCGTCTTACCATGCCTCGGTAGATTTGAAAAAAATATGCCGTATTGTTAAATGTATTGTCACTATCTCAATGCACAATCAGACTAAAAAGGATTTTGCACAATTTCAGACCTATGTGAACTCTGTGCCTGAAATTCTTGAGTGTTACACCGTAAGCGGTGCGTTTGATTTTTTCTTAAAGGTAGCATCACCCAATATGGAACGGTACTTGGAAATTACCGATGAATTGATTGAGTGCACCGAGGCTGAGATTCATTTAAGTACGCATGTTGTAATGGACGAAACTAAATCTGAACGTGCCTATCCATTAGATCGTTTGCTCTAGAGGTTTCTACTTCATCTGGGGGAGCAATGTCAGAAATTACTCGGTTTTGCGCAGGGATTCGCTAACTTAGCCTTCTAAGGCTATAAATAGCTATAAAATAGCTAAATTATTGTCATAAACGCTTGAACAGATTCATTCAATCCCCATAATTCACCAAACATTTTCACTGCTGATTAATTTAGCCCATGAACGAACAAAAACACGACGAAACAAAGCCTCAAACCTCAGAAGAGGATCAGACTACTGATACCCGCGAGACAAAGACAACGCAGGGTGAGAGTATAGAAGGCGATGTAGTCCACCTGAATGAAGACCTAGTTGAAAACAGTGCCGAGACTTCTTCGGACACAAATGACGATGAGTTGGCCCAAGCACAAGAAGAAATTGCCAAGTTAAAAGATGGGTTTCTCCGAGCAAAGGCTGAGCAAGATAATATCCGTCGCAGAAGTGAGAAAGAAGTCGCCAATAGCCGAAAATTTGCGGTGGAAGGCTTCGCTAAGGAAATGCTTAATGTACGCGATAGCCTCAAGTTGGCGTGCTCTGTTGAACTTACTGACGACACGGATGCCGCTATTAAAAGCGTTCATGAAGGTGTAGAGATAACGCTTAAGCAATTGGATTCTGCTTTTGCCAAGTTTGCGATGGTAGAGATTGCGCCTGATGTCGGTGATAAATTAGATCCAAATATCCATCAAGCGATGAGCATGATAGAGACTGACGATGTTGAATCAGGGCATATTATTAGCGTTATTCAATCTGGCTTTAATTTACACGACAGATTGTTGCGCCCAGCGCTGGTCGTAGTTGCTAAGTAGTTGCCAAATAGGGAGCGTCAGCAAGGTGTATCGCTGACAGGTTGTATCGTTAATTAACGTTATATGTATTGAATTTTTGATTTAGGCCCCCAGAAAATGGGCAGAACAGAATTACTTTTTAGTATTGAATTTTAGGTATAGAAACATGAGCAAAATTATTGGAATTGACTTAGGCACGACTAACTCTTGTGTAGCGGTAATGGACGGCGATAAGCCTCGCGTTATCGAAAACAGTGAGGGTGATCGTACTACCCCATCTTACGTGGCTTTCGCCGATGATGGTGAGGTGTTAGTTGGGCAACCAGCAAAGCGCCAGTCTGTCACTAACCCCACTAACACTTTATATGCGGTTAAACGTTTGATTGGACGCAAGTTCGACGAAAAAGTTGTACAGCGTGATGTTGATTTAATGCCCTATAAAATCGTCAAAGCTAAAAACGGCGATGCTTGGGTTGAAGCCAATGGTAAAGCAATGGCTGCGCCAGAAGTATCTGCGCGTGTATTGCAAAAAATGAAAACTACCGCTGAAGAATTTCTTGGCGAAGAAGTCACGGAAGCGGTTGTTACCGTTCCGGCGTACTTTAATGACGCACAGCGTCAAGCAACCAAAGATGCGGGCAAGATTGCTGGTCTCGATGTGAAACGAATCATTAATGAGCCTACTGCCGCCGCGTTAGCCTATGGCATGGATCAAAAGCTTGGCGATCGTAAGATTGCTGTGTATGACCTAGGTGGTGGTACGTTCGACGTATCCATTATTGAGATTGCCGACATCGATGGCGAGCACCAATTTGAAGTGTTGTCGACAAATGGCGATACCTTTTTAGGTGGTGAAGATTTTGATAACCGCATCATTCAATATCTAGCTGATGAATTTAAGAAAGATCAAAACATTGATTTGAAAGGCGATCCTTTGGCAATGCAACGTCTTAAGGACGCCGCTGAAAAAGCTAAAATCGAATTGTCTTCAAGCTCACAAACGGAGATTAATCTTCCGTATATTACGGCTGATGCAACCGGGCCTAAGCACCTAGTCTTGAAACTAACTCGGGCCAAGCTAGAATCGCTAGTTGAAGATTTAGTCAGTCGTACCATTGAACCTTGTAAGATCGCTCTTAAAGATGCCGGTCTTTCTGCATCGGAAGTGGATGACATTATTTTAGTGGGTGGCCAAACACGTATGCCTAAAGTACAAGAGGCCGTGCAGACTTTCTTTGGTCAAGAAGCTCGTCGTGATGTT
>CAJQNY010000166.1 GCA_905479805.1 uncultured Arenicella sp. | reverse complement strand
AATGCCAATCCGTCAGCGAATAAGCGGTGGTCATCCACAATTAGAACTTTCAATGCGACAGCGTCCATCAGTAAAAATAAATCTTACAATTTCCCATAATCAATACTTTGCGTTAGCGCCGCTCAAGTTACAAGTGTACTTTTGTACATTAGCGACTTCTGGAAGTTTCTTGCATGATCTTGTTTCATGATGATAAATGGAGATTTGATATGAAATTTTGGATTACTTTGCTTTTTGTTTTTACGATGGCACTACCCACTGTTGGAGCGCAAATGTGTGCGAATAATAGTGAATGCGATGGCGAGAGAAAATGCTTACGCGGGAAATGCATGAATATGAACCCACTAATAAACACTGGGGATTGCAGAGCTGGATACGATCCTGTCGAAGTGCAAAATTCAAACGGCGCTTATTTATGTGTACGCAGCTCACCACCATTAAGTAATGCGGCGGTTATTCATCAACCACCAGAATCACCGATATTGGACCTAGACTGTCGCCCAAATCCAGCATGCCCTGAGAAGCACGAGTCATTTTGCCAAAGCGGAAAGTCCATAGCTGTTTGTCGACCAGAATAATGTGCGGATCTGATTTGGATAGAACTCCATTGTCGACGCGTTTGGATAGGCTATTCAGCATCTTGCTAAGACAATCGGTGGCCAAAGGAAATGTGTACTTTCGTACATTAGCGAAGGCAATAGGCTTCAAGTAGTCTTAGGCAATCAAGGATACGAGGGTAATAGCAATGAAAATTTATAGAGTTGGTTTTGGGTGTTTGCTTGTTGTGTGTATGGCGTTTTTTGGGTTAGCGCATGCTCACAATAAGGTAGTTGTAATACCGATGGCGGGTGATGATTTAGAACCGCTTAAAAATATTGTGACGGTAGCGAAGAAGAACGGTGATTTTACGGACCCCGTAGCGGCGATGGCATCGATTTCTGATGCAAGTTCTGCAAACCCCTACTTGATGGTGATTGCGCCTGGTGTATACAACTTAACGCAAAGTTTGGTTACTAAGCCCTTCGTCGATATCGCTGGTAGCGGGAGAGGTGTTACCAAACTATCGGCAAGCACTTTAGTTGTTGCAATTGAATTAGAGCCTGACACTAATATCCAAGATTTGTCAGTTGAAGTAACAACTACTGCAGTACAGGCAAGAGGGTTCAATATCACCGACCCCTCCGCATCACCTCGACTTTCAGGCGTATCTATAAAATTAACGGGTGGCTTTTTACAAAAGGGAATTTTCTTTAACGGGGATACCTTGACAATAAGGGACTCGGACATTCAATTGATGGGAGCATCATCCGATGCGAAGGGAATTGAATCGGCTGGTGATGTAATCGCTAGCGACCTCACTATAACTGGTACGGCTTTACCATCTGCCAGCTTTCTTGCTGGTTTAAGTCTAATTTCGGGCATTAGTGATATTCGCCAAACTCGGATTAGTTTGAATGGTGCCTCTTCAACAGTGGGAGTCGAGGGATCTGGGCAAACCAGGCTGAATGAGGTAGAGATTTTACTCGCCGACGGTTCTAGCCTTAAAGGGGTTAATAATATTGGCTCGTTAACAATGTTGAATTCAACAATAGAGGCATTTGGCGGGAGCTTTGAGAATATAGGGGTAGTTAATGGTTTGAATGTTGCCAATAGCGATAGGTTTTGGATTTCCAACAGCACAATAAGAACTGAGGACATCAGCCTAAAAGATGATAATGGCTCGGATTCCGATGAGTCTTATGTTGCTAACACTTTTTTGGAAGGGTCGGTTACTGGCACTCCTGTTTGCTCGTTTGTTTTTGAAACAGACGGTACGGCTCTCGATAGTGCATGCCAGTAGGTGGGAAGCTGATTCATTCCAACAATTTATGAATGAAATCATGGCAATTTAATATGCAATATGCCAACTATGGTTTTCAATCCTTATATGGTTCCTAATCCTTAGATGATGTAGGTAATGCATTCCACTACTATAACTAATTGGAAAATTGCTTCAGAGAACTCTGGATTATGCGGACAGTTCCTAGAAGCAGATTGGCATCTCAGCGTCGGCACGTCTTGACAGCATTTCCACCCCGCCTTCGCGTACCACTAAATTTTCCTCGTGCACCATCATTCGGCCGGGCGCAAATATCATTCCTGGTTCTAGAGTGATCACCATGCCGTCTTCGAGAACTGTGTTATCCCATGAGGTGTGAGAGGGGGGTTCGGTTAGCTGAATGCCTAGGCCATGACCAAAGCGCCCAACTGATTCACCCTGTGCGCCACCGGCGTTCATGATTTTGTCCATGGCGTGAAATATGTCTTGGCAGGTGTTGCCAGGTTTGGCGGCGGCCATGCCGGCTTCTGTTGCCTGCCAAACTACGTCATAAGCACGAATGGCATCGTCATTAATTCTACCGAAACCATAGTTACGATCGAAGTCACAAAAGTAACCATCGAAGGTGCAGCCAGTGTCTAAGATCAATACATCACCGTCGCGCAATATTCTGCCTTTTGGTGGTGAGATGATGTCGTCATAGCCACCTTGCCCAGCCGCGCCGACTAGGTACGAAACATCATCGACGCCCGCTTTTAAACACTCGATCTTGAATGCACGAAAAATCTCATCATCGCGCATGCCAGGCTGAATGAAAGAGAAAAGATTCTCGAAGACGTCGGAGGCACATTGCGCGACGTATCTCAATTTATCTATCTCGGTTTCGGACTTCACCATCCTAAGTTGGCGGATAATCTCAGTGGCATCACCGAAATCGATGGCAGGGTCTTGAGCGCTCAGTTTTCCTTTCAATAGATCAAAATTGTGTAAGGGCATTCGTACATGGGTTTCGCGTCCCTGATTGATGCCAATGGTTTTGGAGTCGCTAGATTTGGCTAACACTTCGCACAGGGTCTCGAACAATAAGCTTACTCCGTCATCGTTTTCATGTGGTGAAGACCAACTGCGAATATCTTCCATGAAGTTGTTCTTCATGCAATTAACGCCAATCTCCGGAATCACCGCAATGGGTTTGCCCTCTAAAGGAATAACCACAAACCAAGGCCGAGTAGGGCTTTGCCAAAACTGGCTTAAGAAACCTGTGAAGTAGTACATGTCCGCTTCGGTGGTGATGAGCATGGCTCCGAGGCCCGCATCAGCCATGCCGCTTTGAGCTTTCAGCAATCTGCGCAGATATTCTGTCTCTGCAAAACCGCGCGGTGGGATTACCCTATTTTTTGTGTTGCTTAACATTGCAGTAACCGTCCCTTCTCTAAAACAGAGCTTGCTGAATCAAACTTGATGTTTGCCAGCTTTGCCATATGCCAAGCGAGCACTTGATTGCTCGATGTGGCGACGATGCCAGTGGCTGCTTCGATTTCAGGAATGATTTGCGCGCACTTCATATTGGTGCAAGAAACAAACACTGCATCTACTTCTTTCTGTTTTGTAATTTCTATGGAGGCTTGTTTGATGGACTCTGGAGAAATACGTCCTACTATTCTATCTTGGGATTCGTTGAAGGTGGCCGATACCGCAACTTCTATGCCATTGCGCTCAAACTCATCGACCATGGTTTGTGACACCTCTTGGCTATAGGGTGCAAGGTAGGCAATCTTTTTGGCATCAATGTGTTGCATCGCCGTGACCGCAGAAAGCATCGGGTTTGTTACCGCTTGGGTAGTCCTCGCTTCATTGACGAGTGCTCCAATGGGCGCATGACCGATGTGTAAAGCACCAGAAGTACAACCGTAACCGACGCAATTAAATTCAGCGTCTATCGGGAATAGGCTCATACTATTACTGATATGGCCTTCCATCTGCTTTAAGGTTTCTACTGTGACTTCGTTTTCAAACGGGATACGGCTCACCATTAGACTGACGGGTAGACCGTCAAAGAAAAAGCGAAATTCATCTTCAATCGTGACATCTGATTGCAGCACTATTAGACCCAGCTTGGTGATGTGATCATCGGGTAGGGTGTCAAAGTTTAGTAGTTGCATAGTCTTGGCGATGATGGTTTCAGAGTTATAGGTATATTTATTTGTTAGCTTTCCATTGCCTGTTTGTAAAACTCGGGATCGGTTGCACCTTCGGTGCCTAGTACTAGAATTGTGGATTGAGCATTAATGTTCAAGGCCTGCTTCAATGAAGGATCATTGTTTGCTGCCATCAAGGCAATTAAACCAGCGCCTGAACATTCGCCACCTTCAACAGAAGCTCTAGAAGAGGTTGGTCTTGCTAACCATTGCATCATGGGAACAACGCCATCGTCAGGTATGGTAACAACATGTTGAACGCCCTTGGCGAGGAGCGGCCAGATTATCTTAGAGACCTCACCGCAGGATAAACCCGCCATCAAGGTTTCATCAACGATATTGACCAGTTTGATTTGATTGGCTTCCAGGCTTTGATAGACGCAGTCTGAATATTCCGATTCTGCGATTACAATCGTTGGCAATTGGTCTTTCCAGACTTGCCAGAAGTAAGCCAACATTCCACCTGCCAAACCTCCGCAGCCAGCGGGAATAATGAAGTGGCTGGGGATATGACCATCTAACTGTTCGACAATTTCGTTGGCCATTACTGAATAGCCAGCCATAACTTGAATTGGCACTGTTTCGTATCCATCCCAACTGGTATCGGAAACAATCTGCCAATTATTTTTACTAGATAACGTTTCGCATTCGACCAGCGAATCATCGTAATTACCATCGATGCGATGTACCTCAGCGCCGAGCGCGGCCATGGCATCCGCTCGTTGTTGGCTAACGTGGGCGTGGATGAAAATATGACATTCGACACCGATACGCTGCGCGCCCCATGCGACTGACCGGCCATGGTTACCGTCGGTGGCGGTGGCTACTGCAAAACCTTCTAGATTCCCGTGTTCTGCTTTATATTCATCGGCTAGTTTAAATACAGCGTAGGATCCACCAAGGGCTTTGAATGAACCCAGGCCGAATCGCCCTGATTCATCTTTGTAGTAAATACTCTTAACGCCTGCGGCGGCGGCGATGTCATCGAGCTCTACTAACGGCGTTTGTTGGTAGCCATCCCAAGCTGAGATCTCATGTTTAGCGGCTTCGCAATCGGTTTGTGAGAGCAAACTGGAAAATTCAGTATGAGCAGTGGCATCGAAGTTTGAGTTTTCTAGATGCTTGCGGTGAGAATAAGTAGTCGAGTTCATAGTCTTTCTTCAAATAGAACGGAAAAGATAAATAGGCAAGTGATACAGGTAGGTTATACCGATAGTTGTTGCGTCACCAGGTTGACCCAATACTGGCAACCAGTAGTGAGGATGGCGTCGTTAAAATCATAATGCGGGTTATGCAACATGCATCCACCTTCGCTGTCTTCGCCATTTCCAATAAAGACATAGCATCCAGCTTTTACTTTGAGCATGTTGGCGAAGTCTTCCGATATAGTGAGTGCTTCACAGTTAGGGTTAACCTGATCTGGTCCGACGGTGGCGTTAGCGGCTTGCTCGGCAAAGCCGGATTCTTGTTTGCTATTAACGGTAGGTGGGAAGACTCGGTCGTAGATCAATTCACACTCTGCACCATGCGCGGCGCAAATATTATGACTTAGACGTTGCATCGCTGTTTCAATCTCTAAGCTAACCGCTTCATTGAAATTTCGGCAGTCACCTTTAAGTGTAATGTTGCTGGGGATGACATTCACAGTGCCATCAGTTTCGATCTCGGTGATTGATACCACGGCTCGTTCGCTGGGATCAATGTTTCGTGACACGATGGTTTGCATCGCTAATGCAATTTCAGCGGATATGGGCACTGGATCAATGTGATGATGTGGTTGTGAAGCATGGCCGCCACGCCCTTTTATAGTAATTGTGAAGTTGTCTTCACCCGCCATCACTGCGCCTGCATTCATCGCGATCTGGCCAGCAGGCATACCGGGCATATTGTGCATGCCATACACGGCTTTCATTTTAAATTTCTCAAATAAGCCATCGTGGATCATCGCCAGAGCGCCAAGGCCGTGTTCTTCGTTTGGCTGAAAAATCAGGTAGACCGTACCATCAAAATTAGTTTCGGATAGCTCTTTGGCAGCGCCGAGCAACATGGTGGTATGTCCATCGTGGCCGCAAGCATGCATTTTCCCTTCGTGCTTTGAGCAATGATCAAATTGGTTAAGTTCTTTGACATGCAAAGCATCAAGATCGGCACGCAGCCCGATGGCTTGATCTGAATCGCCTTTCTTTAATATTCCGACGACACCCGTTTTGCCGAAATTGGAGTGTGTTTCAAACCCAAAAGACTGCAATTTTTCAACAACAAATTTGGCGGTGTCCTCTACCTCGAAACCGGTTTCAGGAAATTGATGAATATGGCGTCGCCACTCCTGCATTTCCGGTTGACTGGTCTGCCTTAAGTGGATACCTACGCTGTTATTGGTGTTATGGTTCAATTTGATTCAATCTAATTAACTAGGCGATTGCGTTTAGCAAAGTTTGCACTAACTTTGCAGACTATGCGAGGAATTTTCTGGTACAAACAAAGATGTGTCGATTGAGGAACAAAATAGGTCGCTAAGCTAGATCAATATTTGAGCATTTGAATACAAAATAAGCGAGAGAATATGAGCGACATAAAGAGCGACAAGATGGGCGAAGGAAACTCCAATTCAAAACGTTGGTTTATGTTGGCCTTGTTATCATTAGCAGCCTCGACAATTTACACCTTTCCCTTCCTACGATACTCCTACTATGAACCTCTTCAGAATGCGCTGAATTTAACGCACACTCAGATGGGGGTTTTACAAAGCCTCAATGGTATTTTGTCAACACTTGGTTATATACCTGGCGGATGGTTGGCGGATCGTTATTCACCACGCCTGTTGCTGTCTATTTCACTCGTTAGTACGGGTTTAAGTGGTTTCTATTTCGCGATGTTTCCCTCCTATATCGGTGCAATGTTCTTGTACGGGTTTTGGGGCATAAGCACTTTGGTTATATTTTGGGCTCCGCTAATCAAGGCAACGCGGAATCTTGGCAACAAAGAAGAACAAGGCAAGTTATTTGGTTTATTAGAAGGCGGCCGCGGCGTATTTGGTCTGTTGATAGGCGGTTTGACTCTAGTGGTCTTCTCGAACATGGGGGAGAGCCAAGAAGGATTGATGTGGGTGATTATAATTTCCGCGGTGATTACAGTCGCTGCCGGTTTAGCGGTATGGTTTTTGTTCGAGGATTCAGAACAAGAGGAGCAGCAGGGTGCCGCTTTAGATGGCATTATTACGGCGATGAAAATGCCGACCACCTGGATGATCGCGGTTATTATTTTATGTGGTTATAGTCTCTTCGCTGGCCAGAGTTACATCACTCCCTATATGACAGAGATACTGGGTGCTTCACTCACCATGGGTGCGTTGATGGGCTTGATTCGAACTTATGGTTTGCAAACTGCAGGAGGTATAGGTGCCGCTGCCTTGGCGACTAAATTAGGCTCTCCGAATAAGGTAATTATCTATGCCTTTAGCGTCACTACTGTCTGCATGTTGACCTTTCTAATAATTCCGTCGACGGCCAACATGATGCCAGCCGTCACGATAACGATGCTGGTGATGGGCTTTGCGGTTTATATGATTCGAGGGAACTATTATGCCCTAGTCGGTGAATCGGATATGCCGCTTGAAATAACGGGTGCGATAGTCGGTGTTACCTCATTTGTAGGATTTCTTCCGGAAGCTTTTATCTACCCATTGTTTGGCTATTGGTTGGATGCCAACCCTGGCGAAGCAGGCTACAGGATTACATTTTGGTATTTGTTTGCTACCAGCTTGGTTGGTTTAACCATGGCGATTCTATTGTTTCAACGTAATAAAAAACGCTTAGCGAGCTAGCTCATGCCCAAAGTACTGACGCAAGACCAAATAGATTTTTACCACGACAATGGTTTTGTTGCCTGCGTTGATATTATGTCGGAAGACGAAGCCATATCGTATGTAAAAAGACTTGAGCAAGCTGAGCAGGATTTCCCCGATCAATTAGGCCCAAGTAAGCGTAACAATGCGCATTTGTGTTTTACGTTTTTAGATGAGTTAGCTCACCACCCACGTATTATCGGCGCAGTGGAGGATTTGATTGGCGTTGATATTTCTCTATGGGCATCAGTGTTGTTTATTAAGGAACCAAAGACTCAACACTTTGTCAGCTGGCACCAAGATGCGACGTATATGGGGATGAGTTCCAATGACTTTGTAACCCCTTGGCTGGCACTTTCCCCAAGCAATAGAAATACTGGCTGTATGAGCATGATTCCTGGTAGTCACAAGGAACATATTCGAAGCCATACAGATACCTTTGGTGAGGATAATATTCTCACGCGCGGCCAAGAGGTAGAGGGTGTTGATGAGCGCTCAGCAGTAGATTTAATCTTGCGACCTGGACAAATGTCGTTACACCATGGAGAGATAATTCACGGTTCACAAGCGAATTTGAGCGATTCTCGACGTATAGGTTTTGCCCTGCAATCTTATATGTCACCCGATATTAAGCAGCTTGAAGGTGATAATTATTGGATGGATATTCAGGGTGAAAATGATCGCGGACCAGCTAGCGTAATATTGCCCAGCCCTAAGCAGGACGGCGCTTTAGAGGCTATTGAGCTGCGCGACCTAGTTGATGAGAATTTGACGAACATTCTCTACAAAGGCTCCAAAGAAAAGAGAGTTTATTAGTAAATTAAATTAACCTGCTAGTATTTTGTGGCAGCTCTGTAGGGTATTGAATAGGGCGCTATTAAATTTACTTCCTTGAGACCATCGGAGCCCTCAGGGTTCAGCACTTATTTTGGTATGCATATTTGAGAGTTAGATACTCTCGAGTCCGAGAATCCTCTATAATTAGGGGATGTACCAACAGCACTTAAGTAAACCTCAGTTCGCTGGAATTGGGATGACTTCAGATCGAACTCGACGGCGATTGATTGATCAATTGCGTGAGATGGGCATTGTTAATGAATCTGTGCTTCGTATTATGCAGAGTTTGCCCCGTCATGCGTTCGTCGATGAAGCTCTTGCTAGTCGTGCATACGAGAATACCGCTTTACCGATAAACCATGGGCAGACCATATCTCAGCCTTATATCGTTGCTTTGATGACGCAGACCTTGTTGAATAAGCCTAGAGCTAACATTCTAGAGATTGGCACTGGTTGCGGTTATCAAACAGCCGTGTTGGCACCTTTATGCGAAAAGATAGTTAGTGTTGAGCGGATTGTGAAGCTACATCGTCAAGCCCGCGACCTGCTCTATGATCTTGCGGTAAGAAATGTGGTATTTCGGCATGGTGATGGCTTTGCTGGCTTCGAAGAGTTTGCTCCCTTCGATGGTATTTTGGCGGCCGCTGTTTCCGAAGACGTACCTCCTGAACTAATAGAACAATTGGCGGTTGGTGGCCGAATTGTGATGCCCGTAGGGCGTGATGATCACCAAGTGTTGATAGTGATTGATAAAACAGAATCTGGCTTAGTACAAAAAGAGATCGAGGCGGTTCGTTTCGTTCCGCGTCTTGCTGGCCTAGGCTAGTCTAGATAAACATACGGAAGTTATGACATTTAATCTTTTTGAACCCATCTACAGCAAAGTCCTAGCGCTGGCAAAGCATAAATATTCGGAACGGTATTTGGCAGGAATAAGTTTTGCAGAGTCTTCGTTTTTCCCGATTCCAGTTGATGTGATGCTGGCGCCCATGGTGCTTGCTCAACCTGATAAGGCTTGGCGTCTCGCGAGCATTACTACTGTTATGTCAATTTTGGGTGGAGTGTTCGGTTATCTAATTGGTGCATTTCTATTTGACAGTTACGGTGATGAGATTCTCAATTATTTTCATGCCCACGACAAATTTGCTCAAGTGCAGGCTTCCTATATAGAACATGGCATGGCGATCGTGCTGCTGGCTGGTTTTACTCCAGTGCCCTACAAAATTTTCACAATCGCGTCAGGAGTGGTCGGTATCGCGATCTTCCCCTTTATCCTATTGTCATTAATTAGTCGCGGAGCACGGTTTTTCTTAGTGGCGGGCTTGGTGAAGCTAGGAGGCGATAAGCTCGAGTCCACTATCCACAAGCAAATAGAATGGCTAGGTTGGGGCACACTTATCCTTGCAGCGCTAGCGTTTACCATTTATAAGCTTTGGTGAGCGTTGATGGCTTATCTAACTCAACTTGCTGCTTTTTCAACAAAGAACTTGTAGAGTGAAAGTCTATATCGCATGAATCGTACTTTCTACCTTCAGTTAGTTCTGCTCTTAGCGCTTGTTTTAAGTGCATGCTCGCCGCCATCTAAGGTTGCCGTCGTTGAACGTAAAACTGTAGACCCTCGCTTAGCCAGCGAAAAGATTGGTGGAGCGTATATTCGAATCGCAGAGCCCGGGGATAGCTTGCACGGAATTGCTTTTGCAAATGGCCTAAACGTAAATAAATTGGCGGCATGGAACGACTTAACGGATACCAGTCGACTCTTAATTGGCCAGCGAATTCGCTTAACGCAACCCATTGGTTTTTCCAGTAAGAAGGCGAGCAAGAAGGTCAGTCGGAAACCGCGAGCACCGAGTTCCCAGCAACAGACTCGTGCAAAGAGATCTGAGACAAAACTAGTTCGTAAGCCCGCAGCCAGAAGCGTGGTAAAACAGACGCAGGCTACGTCACCGGCATTTATTTCTAAGGTCATTTGGACTTGGCCAACTAAGGGTCGAGTTGTCGCAAACTTTGCGCCGAGCGCAGGCCGACAAGGAATAGATATTAGTGGCGAGAATGGGCAAGCTGTGTTGGCGAGTAGTAGTGGTGAAGTAGTGTATGTTGGGAATGGGCTAAAAGGGTACGGAAACTTAGTTATTGTGAAACACAACGAAGAGTATTTGAGTGCCTATGCACACAATAAAGAGACATTCGTGCGGGAAGGGCAACGGATTAATACAGGTTACCGAATCGCTTCTCTAGGGAAAAATAAGCTTAAAAGTAATGTGTTGCATTTTCAGATAAGGCAGCATGGGAAGCCAGTAGACCCTAAAAAATACTTGCCAAATGACTAGAAAAATCGTTAATAATTTGAGTTGTTAGCGAATATAGGAGTAGTATGAAATAAAACGGCTTCATTATTAATGGCGAATTGAACAGTAAAATCACCTCAAGCACTGAATTAAAAGGATCAAGTTCACATGATGCTGAGTCCTTGTATATGCGTGATATCGCACTGTTTAACCTGCTTACCGCAGAGGACGAGATTCGCTTAGGAAGATTAGTTCAGGCCGGTGACGAAGACGCCAGGCATAAATTGATAGAGTCAAATTTAAGATTGGTAGTCAAAATTGCCAGAAAGTATCGTGTGGTGAAATTAGGACTTTTGGATCTGATCGAAGAGGGGAATATAGGTTTGATGCATGCGGTCGAAAAGTTCGATCCAGAAAAAGGGTTTCGTTTCTCAACCTATGCTTCATGGTGGATCCGCCATGAAATAGAACGCTCCATTATGAATCAATCCCGTACTGTAAGACTTCCAGTGCATGTTGTACGCCAGGTCAATAAATACAAACGCGCCAGCTATGAGTTAGTACAAACCCTTCAGCATGAACCCAGCATGCAGGAGATAGCTGATTCGACCGACAATACTTTGGATGATGTCAGTCGTTTGATTACTATGAATCGCACATCGGCCTCTATGGACGAGCCTATCGGCCGTTCTGAATCGAGTAATTATACAATCCTCGATGCCGTAGAAAATGAAGGCGCTGAGAACCCCATGGAAATCACGCAACAGCATGAAGTGCTGAAACATGTGAAAGAGTGGTTGGAATACTTAGGTGACAAACCAAGAGATATTATCGAACGCCGCTTTGGCCTTTGTGAATATGGCTTACAACGAGGTGAGGTACAAACCCTTGAAGAGGTTGCCAAAGAAGTTGGTTTGACGAGGGAACGCGTGCGGCAAATACAGATTCAAGCGTTGGATAAACTTAAGCAGATTCTCAGCAAAAATGGCTATTCATGGGATGATGTATCAGGTTTCCAAGACTAGCGACCATTATTGGTCTAGAAAGTTCAAATTCGTTCTCTAAAAGACAGAATTTATAGCGACATTTGAAGGTTCGCTCGATAGAATATAGCGTCTATTGACATTGTTTCCGCGCAAATAGAAGTGGCGCACACTCCCGCTATGGATGACTTTCCAAGAATAAAACGCTTACCCCATTATGTTTTCAATATTGTGGGGGATTTGAAAGCGGCAGCGCGCGCGCGCGGTGAAGATATTATTGATTTTGGTATGGGTAATCCCGATCAACCCACTCCTCAGCCGATCGTCGATAAGCTTTGTGAAGCGGCTCAGCGGGGTGATACACATCGCTATTCGGTCTCACGCGGTATCCCTAGACTACGACGCGCCATAACGAACTGGTATGGAGAGCGATTTAACGTCGATATTGACCCGGAAACTGAAGCCATCGTGACCATTGGCTCCAAGGAGGGGTTGGCTCATCTGGCAATGGCCACGGTAGATACGGGTGATTCGGTATTGGTACCTAACCCAGCGTACCCTATCCACCCATATGGGTTTATCATCGCTGGCGCCGACATTCGGCACGTACCAATTGGTCCTGGAATTGATTTTTTCGCTGAGCTTGAAACCGCGCTTCGTAATATGTTTCCCAAGCCGAAAATGCTAGTGCTTAATTTTCCTGGCAACCCGACGGCACAGTGTGTAGAGCTTGAGTTCTTTGAACGCGTCGTTGAAATGGCTATTGAACATAAGTTTTGGGTTATCCAAGATCTTGCTTATGCCGATATCGTCTTTGATGGTTACGTAGCGCCTTCGATTATGCAGGTGCCTGGTGCCAAAGATGTGGCTGTTGAATCATTTAGCTTATCTAAAAGCTATAATATGCCGGGGTGGCGCGTCGGATTTTTGGTTGGCAATTCAAAGCTGATAGCCGCTCTTGCAAAAATGAAGTCCTACCTAGATTACGGCATGTTTGCACCCATTCAGATCGCCTCAATATTTGCCTTGGAAGCACCTGAGGCTAAAGACTGGATTGGTGAAATACGTGATATGTATCAAGCGCGTCGAGATGTGCTTTGTGATGGTCTAACTACCGCAGGTTGGCCAGTCGACAAACCTAAAGCAACCATGTTTGTTTGGGCCAAAATACCTGAACGGTTTGCTGAACTAGGATCGATGGAGTTTAGCAAAGTGCTTCTGCGAGAGGCAAAAGTAGCTGTCTCACCTGGAATAGGCTTCGGGGATTACGGTGATCAGTATGTAAGGTTTAGCCTAATCGAAAACCAGCAACGTATTCGCCAAGCAACGCGTAATATTAAATCCATGCTCTTACATCCCGAGCGAATCAAAATCTAGCAATATTAGAATGAAAGTTATTAATGTCGGCCTTTTAGGCTTAGGAACCGTTGGTGGTGGCACTGCCAATGTTTTAAACAGAAATGCGCAGCAAATTAGTCGTAGGGTGGGTTG
The DNA here is from genome assembly GCA_905479805.1 of uncultured Arenicella sp. GTDB lineage: Bacteria > Pseudomonadota > Gammaproteobacteria > Arenicellales > Arenicellaceae > Arenicella. The sequence continues at coordinate 36,077 of CAJQNY010000166.1, read as the reverse complement.
TGAGGTCAGGGTTCACATTGCCTCAGTGAGAGATATTGGCGCCCCAAGAATTTGCGAAACTAAATCGTTTGAGTTGACTCAAGATCCCTATGAAGTGGTGAATGACCCGAGTGTAGATATTGTGGTCGAATTAATCGGTGGAGAGACATTATCGAAGGAGTTAATTCTCGCAGCAATTAGTAATGGAAAACATATTGTGACAGCGAACAAAGCGCTAATTGCAATGCATGGAACAGAAATCTTCGCCGCCGCCGCAGATAAAAACGTTTCGGTTCTCTATGAATCTGCCGTAGCGGGGGGCATTAGTATAATTAAAAGTATTCGAGAAGGCTTGGCGGGTAATGACATCAGTTTGGTTGCTGGCATCATCAATGGCACGACTAATTTCATTCTTACTGAAATGCGTGATAAAGGGCGAAGCTTTGAAGATGTGCTGGCTGAGGCTCAAGAGCTTGGTTATGCAGAAGCAGACCCGACTTTTGACATCGAAGGCATCGATGCGGCGCATAAGCTCACTATTCTCGCGGCAATCGCGTTTGGCACCCCATTACAGTTTGAGAAAGTGTACACCGAAGGGATATCTTCTTTGCATTTACAAGATGTGGCGTATGCGAGAGAACTCGGCTATCAAATCAAGCACTTAGGCATCGCCAAGGCGCTCGAAGATGGAATCGAGTTAAGAGTTCACCCAACACTCGTTCCTGAAAAGCGTTTGATTGCGAATGTGGATGGGGTGATGAACGCTGTCTTGGTCAAAGGAGATGCAGTAGGGAATACGCTTCATTACGGTGCAGGAGCGGGTGCTGAACCAACGGCGTCTGCAGTTGTGGCTGATATCCTTGATATTGCAAGAGCGTTAAATCTAAGCGAAGACAGTAAGAACGCTCCTATTAATGTTCCAGCCTTGGCATTTGAAGCGCAGTCGATCAAAGAAAGAAAGGTGATGCAGCCTAAAGAATTTCGCTCAGCATATTATCTGAGAGTTGATGTTAATGATGTCCCTGGGGTTATGTCACAGCTGTCTACTGTATTCGCCGAATACGGTATTAGTATTGAAGGCATTACACAGAAGGAGCCTGCTAAAGGAGAGTTGAAGGTCTCGGTAATATTCCTAACCCAACGCACTCAAGAGGGTTTAATTGATGATGCCATTGAGAAGATTCAAGGAATGCCAGATGTGCTGGATAAGGTGACTCGAATTCGCGTCGAACATTTAGACTAGGCCTCACTACTTTTATTACATTTTTGAATTAAACATATGAAATTTATTAGCACGCGTGGCGATGCCCCGGTACTTAGTTTTGAAGAAGTAGTTCTTGCTGGCCTGGCGAATGATGGGGGTTTGTATGTGCCTGAAACCTTGCCAAAGTTCGACACGATTGAAATAGCCTCATGGGCAACGTTAAGTTATCAAGAATTAGTGTTTAAAATCATTCATCCATTCGTTGATGGTGAAGTCTGCGACGACGATCTTAAGGTCATCATCGATAAGGCATACCAAGATTTTCGCCATGAAGATATCGCACCATTGCACCAACTGGATGAGAAGCTCTGGGTATTGGAGTTATTCCATGGTCCGACTCTGGCATTTAAGGATTTTGCCTTACAGTTTTTAGGTCACTTGCTCGATTATTTTTTACAGAAACGACAACAGCGCGTGGTGATTATCGGCGCAACCTCGGGTGATACCGGCTCAGCGGCAATAGAAGGCTGTAAACGCTGCGAGAATATTGATATTTTTATCTTGCATCCGCATGAGCGGGTCTCTGATGTACAGCGCCGGCAAATGACCACAGTGCTGGCTGATAATGTATTTAATATAGCGGTAGAAGGGAACTTTGATGATTGCCAAAATATGGTGAAAGCAAGTTTTGCAGACCAATCATTTCTCACTGATGGTCGTCAATTAGTGGCGGTAAACTCCATCAACTGGGCTCGTATAATGGCTCAGATTGTCTACTACTTTTACGCTGCATTGAAACTGGGTGTGTTGAATCGAGGCGGTCAATCTCAAAAAGAAATCGCTTTTTCAGTACCTACTGGAAACTTTGGTGATATTTTTGCCGGTTACCTAGCGAACAAAATGGGACTCCCCATTGAGCGTTTAATCATAGCGACCAACCAAAACGACATTTTACACAGATGCATCAGCCAAAATGATCACAGTAAGAAACCATTGGAGCATACATTGAGCCCAAGTATGGACATTATGGTATCGAGTAATTTTGAACGGTTATTATTTGATTTATATGAACACGATGGCACGGAGATTCAACGATTGATCAGCGACCTTCAAGAAGGAGAAATGCTCCTAAGTGAGGCGGCGCTAGCAACGGCAAAAGAGCTTTTTGAGAGTTTCTCATTGCAAGATAAAGAAATGCTTGAAGTGATTGCTCAGGAATTTGATAGAAGCGGTTACGTATTAGACCCACATACTGCCATCGGTGCGGCAGCGGCTAAGCATTATCAAAGTTCGATGGTGGATACAAAAAGCGTGACTACAGTGTGTTTAGCAACAGCACATCCTGCAAAGTTTCCTGATGCCGTTGAGAAAGCCGGTGAATTTCTCCCAGATAGTCGGATTCCTGAACCTGAATTACCAAAGCATATGCACGACCTTTTTGATCGAGAAGAGCGCTTTCAGATACTCGAAAATGATCTAAGTGTGATCCACCAATATATTGCGAAAGAATTAGGCGTGTAATAAATACTAGACAATCACTCAGTAAGCATTGCGATAATTATTCAAGCTCGTTGCTGATAGCGGGGGACCACTACATTACTAAGGTATTAATTCCACGTATAGCTGGGCTTAAATCGTGGTCAGAACTCTTAAATTTCAGTATGATGCTGCGATATCATAAAACAAATTATAAGATCAAAGTGAATGGGGGGGATTGCTAAAGTGATCGGCCGCACTCATGACCTTACTGGCAAATTTCATGACCGCAATCTTTCAAAATAAAATTCAGAAATTGGCACGCACCATTCCTCTTAGGCTAAGGGTGACAATCATTGCTGCGTCTCTGTCGTTTTGCAGCGCTTCATCAATCGCGCAAACTAATTCTAGAACAGGGGCTGATGCCGAGGCCGGTTCGCAAGTAACGCTCAACTTACAAGACGTTGATATTCGAGTTTTAATCAATACGGTTGCTGAAGTGAGTGGTAAAAATTTCGTCGTCGATCCTAGAGTAAAGGGTAAAGTGTCAGTGATTTCGGGAGCCGCGCTCGATCCAGATCAACTGTATGACGTGTTTCTCTCTATTTTGGAAGTGCACAATTTTTCAACCGTTGATTCTGGAAGCGTTATAAAAGTCCTGCCCAGCAACGTAATCAAACAACGACCGACGCCATTTGGGCCTTCTGTCGATGCAAACGATGCGCAAATTACACAGATAATCCAGCTTAAGCACGCGCCGGTCCAAGACCTTCAGGCTATTATACGGCCACTTATTCCGCCGACCAGCCATTTTGCTCCACATGTCCCTTCAAACAGTATTATTATCACTGATACCGCTGCGAACATTCAGAGGGTCCTAAAAATCATCAAGCGAATTGACGTGCCCGATAAACGCACCAATGTGCGTGTCGTCTATTTAGAGAAGACCAAGGCAAGCGAACTTGCAGCTACCTTAACGCAAATTGTTGCTTCAAATGCTGACCCAAAAGCTGCGGCGGCTGGAAGCAAAGTGACAATTCAGCCGCTCGATGCGATTAATGCATTGGTTATCAGCGCAACCGACGATGAGTATACAAAAATTCAAGCTCTCATAGATGAGTTGGATATAGAGCGAAAGTTGGAAGCGGATATTAATGTCATCTATTTGAAACATGCCAAAGCTGAAGACATGGTCAGTGTGCTCAATGATTTAACCAGTGAAAGCGCTGCGGCAGGGACGACGGCCAGGCCGAGCGTGCAAGCCGATGAGTCAACTAACGCCTTGATTGTTCGTGCCACTGGAGCACAACTACAAACTATTCGAGGCGTGATCGAACAATTAGACATACGCCGCGAGCAAGTATTTGTTGAAACCGTGATTGCCGAGGTTTCATTGAGCCAAGCTGCGAATTTAGGTGTTACTTGGGGCGCTGGTGGACCTAATTCGACGAGTGCCGCGACAACTGACGCGGATGGTAATGCTGTCGCAGGCACTAACGTGGGCAACCTAATAAACCGCGATAATCCAAACCAGATTTTAGGCACAGCGGCGGTAAATACGGCATTTGAATTGGGAACGGCTGGCCTGAATTACTCCCTGCTTGATTTCAAAAAATACAATTTGGATGTAGTGTTAAATGCATTGCGAGCCGATACCAATAGCAATATTCTGTCTACTCCGACAATCCTGACATTGGATAACGAAGAGGCCGAAATTGTTGTTGGGCAAGAGGTGCCATTTGTTACTGGACGTTCTAGTAATAACGCTAATAACAGTACTCAAACTGATCAAAACGGTAATGTTGTTAATAATACTATCGGTAATAGTTTTCAAACCATTGAACGTAAGGACGTGGGCATTAAGCTTAAAATAAAGCCGCAGATCAGTGATGGGAATACGATTCAATTGGAAGTTCTACAAGAGATATCCAGTGTCGCGGATACGGCAATTGCCGGACAAGCTGATTTGATTACCAATCGACGTTCTATTGAGGCGACTGTTCAGGTCGATGATGGGCAAGTGATCGTATTGGGCGGTCTTATTCAGGATGACGTCATTGATACCGTGAATAGGGTGCCGGTTTTAGGCAGCATTCCCATTCTTGGTGCACTGTTTCGTAGCAAGTCTAAGACTGCGATTAAGCGTAATCTAATGGTTTTCTTGAAGCCCAGAATTATTCGGTCTGCGGCAGACTTAGAGAAATTTAGTCGTGAAAAATACAATGAAGTGCGCCGAGACAGTAAGATCTCCGAACGAAGTAGTTCTAAGTTTTTGATCCCCTCTGCACGACCACCTATCTTAGATGAATACGATAACGTCACCAATGATGGCCAGCTGAGAACCGAGCGACGAACCAAGCTCGCAGATGGTTCCGTGAATGGCGAGCCAAAGCCAACTGGGCTGAGAGCCTTATTTGGTAAGAAACGACGTTATAAGAATGCATCAAATGATGATTCCTACGATCGCGATGAACTACAACAAGATTTCAAAACTGAAGGTGTATTGGAATCTGAGGAAATCAACTTCGAAGAGGAACCTATCAGATGGGAAGACACTTCGAGAGCTGATGGCTCTTATAAAGCTGAAGGCTCTTCAAAAATAAAAAATGCTATCGAAGAAGAAGTCGATAGACAGATTGATCAGTCAAACGGCGTTGATTGATGTTGGTGGCTTAAGTGCAAACGCAAGACCAAGTGCAAACGCAAGAACAGCATGAGAGTGCAGATCTCGAAGCTAATGAGAATGATCAATTAGCCATTGAGTCTGAATCTATTGATGGAGTTAATGAAGAGTTAGTTCCCTATTCATTCGCAAAAAAACACAATGTCTTGGTTTCATTGCTCGACAGCGGCGCCGCCATGGTTTCCTGTGTCGAAACGCCAAAATTGTTTGTCCTTTCTGAGCTAAAGCGAAAGCTAAATTGTCGACTTGAGTTAAATCAACTCGGACAGTCGGAGTTTGAGGAACAACTCAGAGTAGCGTACGACAAGGGCGGCAGCCAAGCGACTCAATTGATGGATGACATCGATGACAGCGGAATGGATCTTGAGCGATTAGCACAAGAAATGCCGCAAACAACTGACTTGTTAGAGGCCGATGATGATGCGCCTATTATTAGGCTAATTAATGCATTGTTAACTCAAGCTATTAGAGAGAACGCATCAGATATTCACCTAGAAGCATTTGAGGACGAGTCAACCGTCCGTTTTAGAGTCGATGGCGTACTAAGAAATATCCTAAGTCCGCGAAGAGAGCTCCACGGGGCTTTGGTGTCACGAATTAAGGTTATGTCTAAGTTGGATATTGCTGAGAAACGATTACCGCAAGATGGTCGTATGTCATTGCGAGTTGCAGAGCATCCTGTGGATGTGCGAGTTTCCACGCTTCCCACTCAACATGGAGAGAGAGTCGTACTGCGTTTGCTGGATAAGCAAAGCGCTCGCCTGAACTTGGCAAAATTAGGCATGCCAGCAGAGATTCTCGAAACGTTTGTAGAGTTAATTAATAAGCCTAATGGAATTTTACTGGTAACTGGTCCGACTGGTTCAGGTAAAACCACTACTTTGTATTCTGGCTTGCATCGACTTGATCGAAAGAAGCTAAATATTTTGACCGTAGAAGACCCCGTTGAATATGACTTAGACGGTGTAGGTCAAACTCAGATGAATCCAAAAATAGGGCTGACCTTTGCGAGTGGACTACGTTCAATCTTACGCCAAGATCCAGACGTTGTACTGGTGGGTGAGATCCGTGATCTGGAAACCGCAGAGATATCTGTACAGGCCAGTCTAACCGGCCATTTAGTACTTTCAACACTCCATACCAATACCGCTGTTGGTGCAGTAACTCGTTTGGTTGATATGGGAGTAGAACCGTTTTTGATTGCCTCTAGTATGGTGGGTGTATTGGCGCAGCGCTTGGTTCGCCGCCTATGCCCGGACTGCAAGGAGTCGTACTCTCCAGATGAAGCTGAACAACAGTTACTCGGCGTAACGGAAGGCACCGAGCTCTTTAGAGCAAAAGGATGTGTAGCCTGTGATCAGATTGGTTATCGCGGCCGATTGGGTATTTATGAGCTGGTAGAAATGAACGAAGGAATGCGCAGTCTTATCCACGACCAAGCTTCAGAGGATCGCTTGAGTGAGCATGCTCGGAAAACATCCTCAAGCTTAATGCAGAATGGGTTTGCTCGGGTCGCCGCGGGTGAAACGACCGTAGACGAAGTGTTCCGCGTTACCCAGGGTTAGGTCAAAGGAAATGGCGGCATACGAATATCAAGCGCTTAATCAAAAAGGCAAAACGATTAAAGGCGTAACGACTGGCGATCATGTTAAACAAGTGCGAGCGGAGCTCCGAGCACAAGGGCTAATACCGACTGAGGTAAAAGCAATCTCAGAGAGCGCGGGAGATAAGCTTAAAGGAAATAATTCTAAAACTCGTAGGGTCAAAATAAAGCCCGATGAGCTATCTATCATGACGCGGCAGATGGCAACATTGCTAGAGTCAGGCATGACTATTGAAGAAACCTTAGGAGCGCTAATAAAGCAATCTGAAGGCTATAAAGTAAAGTCTGTTATCAGTGATATTCGTTCCTTAGTGACCGAAGGACAATCGTTGTCTGAAGCCGTTGCCACATATCCAAGTAGCTTTCCTGAGATTTATAGAGCGTCTATTTCCGCAGGCGAAGAGTCGGGAACGCTAGACGGTGTGCTTGAACGGCTTGCCGACTACTTAGAAGAAAGTGATGCGCTGCGTAAGAAAATCACGCAAGCGGTTGTGTATCCCATATTTTTGCTGTTTGCGTGCAGTGGTATACTGATTGTTCTAATAACGTTGGTGGTGCCCAAGGTCGTTAAAGTTTATAAGGATACGGGACAAGAGTTACCGACACTCACGAAAATTGTTATTAGCCTCTCAGAATTTCTGGTGAACTACGGTTTTATGTTAGCTGGCCTCATCGCTGCAGTGGTTCTGGGTGTCAGCTACATTTTTCGACAAGAATCCCCGCGTTTCTGGTTGGATGGAGTTTATTTAAAAATTTCGGGAATACGAAAACTGGTACAAAACGTTGATACCGCTCGGATGGCCAGAACATTGTCCATTATGGTAGGCAGCGGGGTTCCAATTCTTTCTTCTTTACGAGCCGGAAGAGAGGTCATGAGTAATAGTGTTCTCAGGAAAAACCTACACGATGCGACTGAAGAAGTTGCTCAAGGTATTTCTATCGGCAGGGCGCTTGATCGAAGTGGAAACTTTCCACCATTGTTAGTACATATGGTGTCGAGCGGAGAAAACAGCGGCCGATTAGACCATATGTTAGAGAAAGCGGCGACAGCGACCGAAAACGAAATGCAAACGCGTATCTCAATGATGGTGAGTTTGTTGGGGCCGTTAATGATTCTTGTCATGGGCGGCTTAGTATTCGCGATAGTGATGGCCATATTGATGCCCATCTTTGATATGAATTCAATGTTAGATTATTAGTTAGTGATCATTAAAGAGAAAAAAGAAATGAAACAAAACAAAGATAATTATTCAGTAGCAAGATATAACCATATCGGCAGTCAACGAGGGTTTACTCTGATTGAGATAATGGTAGTTGTGGTGATAATAGGCATTCTCGCCACGCTTATCGTTCCGAATATGTTGGATAATCAGGACAAGGCTTTACAGATCGCAGCGAAGTCGGATGTGAGAGCTATTGATGGGCAATTGGCTTTGTATAAGCTAGACAATTTTTCATACCCTTCCACTTCGCAAGGTCTGCAAGCACTAGTTACAAACCCGTCTGGTAAAGGCAGAAGTTATTTAGATAAGATAAAGAAAGACCCGTGGAATAATGATTATCAGTATTTACAGCCGGGTCAGAAGAATCCCAACAAGTATGACCTATGGAGTTACGGCTCAGACGGCGCGCCGGGCGGCGAAGGTTGGGCTAAAGACGTGGGTAATTGGGAAGATTAATTGACTGTTGAGAAGATTAATTGACTGTTGAGAAGATTTGATTAAATCAAATCTTCTAAGGAGTTGATATTTAAGAAACAGTCGGCCTGAGTTGAAAAATCGACTTTGGCTGATCCAACCTCTTTGTGCCAACGATGCATTGCGCGGCCTCCTATGGAATAGAAGCTCAATATCGAAGGCCATATTTGACGGTGGATCAAGGTATGAAGGTTTTGCACCCGCTCACCATCGTGTACTACAGCAGATAGGCAGCCTCCATTGCTCAAGGAGTCCGCTAACTTCGCTACATGATTATTGGGTAACGCGGGCGAATCACAGCTACTCAGTAACATGGAGTCTATGTGACTAAGTTTGTCGTTTTCTTCAATATACTTGATGGCTGAGACAATGCCCGCTAGTGGCCCTTCATAGTCGGAGCCTTCATCGTAAACGCTTATTAATTCAAATCTCCGGTATTGATCTTCGTTTCTGTTGATACACATCATTACGTCGTGTACTTGCGGTTGTAGTGATTCCAATACCGCTTGTATTAGATGTTTACCGTTATAAAGCTGTAAGCCTTTATCTAACCCACCAAATCGTGAACCCGCTCCGCCAGATAGGACGACGCCCATGGTGGAGTTCTGCGGGGAAATTAAATTGTTATCAGCGATTGGAGGCATATCCATAAACTACCATTGTCCTCTATTTGAAGCTATTTTAAAGTGATGCTTTCATATCAGTCAATTCGAGTTTTCCTAATCAGATTGTCGAACTCCTATACTTGGACTTCAAATTAAATCATCCGAGCACCACATACAAAAAAACCAGCACTAAGCTATCGCTTGGCTGGTCTTTATGGTTGGCGCGCCCGGAGAGATTGGCTCAGCACGTCCTGTGCTTCGGTCTTCGACCAGCCTGCCGGCTGCGCAAATTCATTCCAGATGAATTTGTCGAACTCCTATATTTTGGCTTCAAATTAAATCATCCGAGCACCACATACAAAAAAACCAGCACTAAGCTATCGCTTGGCTGGTCTTTATGTATGGCGCGCCCGGAGAGATTCGAACTCCCGACCACCTGGTTCGAAGCCAGGTACTCTATCCAGCTGAGCTACGGGCGCATAATTTTTATGTCCTTAAGACAGAGCTCCATTTGAACAATGCATCTCTGGATGCCGAGATTATAAGGGATGCAGCCAATCATTTCGATAAATGATTCACGTTTGATGTGAATTAGTTAGTAAAAAATCGCCACGCTTTGGCGACCGGTAATAAGAAGTTCCTTATCGCTATTCCAAACCTGCATGTCTTGACTTGAATAGCCGTCCTGAGCGTTTTCTGCCTCTGAGCGAAGAAGGTACCAGCCGTCAGAAGTGCTGAGGTCTTCTTTGACAAAATTCATCATCCAAGTCATGGAGCTGATCGGCGCAAACTCTTTGAACATGGGTAATACCGCCGGCGGAGGCATGTCGGCGATGCTAAGCAGAGCAACAACCCCATTAGCCGATTGATCTCTATGACGGCACCAGATATAGAACTCTTTCAAATCAGTACCTGACATGGGGGGCTCTCCCACCGAGAGCAAGCAATCAAAGTTTGCGGTAAATACAGGGCCAGGCCCGAGCTTGAAAAAGTCAGTAGATTCCTCTATGCCGGGAACGCAAGGTTTGTCTGTGAAATCTCTATTTAATTTTGATTCACGGGATGTGCCAAAGCAAAACACAGCATGCGTCGCAATCCCCTTGTCTCCAACCATTTCGGCGCTGATATAGGCAACAGACTTGCCTTGGCGCATGACTCGAGTCGTTATCGATACCGTGCCACCCGCTGGACCAACAAAGTTGATCTGCGCGGATCGAAGAGGGGGAAGCCCCGGATATTCGTTCATAACCGCTTGTAAACATAATGCGGCAGATAGACCTCCGTAGGTGGTTCGGCCCTGCATCCAATCTTCGGATATTGTTACTGAGTGAGTTGTTTCCGGTTGAGTACTTCCAGACTGGGCCTCTCCAGACCGAGACTCGTTGACTGATGCGGTCATGCTGCTAACTAATTCTGTGAAACTCATGTTAAGACATCTTCTCTTTTAACATTTGATTCGCCATTTGTGGGTTGGCCTTGCCTTTTGAGCGCTGCATTACTTGGCCTACTAAGAAACCGATCACTTTGTCGTTGCCGCCTTTGAACTGTTCGACCTGGTCTGGGTTATCAGTGATAACTTCATCGACAATCGCTTCAATTGCGCCCGTATCCGTTATTTGTTTTAGGCCTTTTTGCTCAATAATGTCATCGACTTCTCCTACATTTTCCCACAGCGCGGCAAATACTTGTTTTGCGGTCTTTCCAGATAGGGTGTTGTCATGGAGTCGATCTAATAATTTTGCAAATTGAGCCGGCGTAATCGGTGAACTAGAAATCTCCAGTTCTGACTTATTTAAGTTGGCAAAAAGTTCGCCGATCATCCAGTTTGCGATGATCTTGGTGTCCGCGCTGCATAGAGACTTGGTCAGTTCAAAGTAATCTGCGGTTGCTCGATTGCTCGTGAGAATTGATGCGTCTTCACTGCTCAGTCCTAAATTAGTTTCAAAACGCGATTTCTTGGCTTCAGGTAGTTCAGGAAGTGTGGCTCTGATCTCCTCGATAAAATCATCGCTCAGCACCATTGGCGGAAGGTCTGGGTCCGGAAAATAACGATAATCATGCGCTTCTTCTTTGGAACGCATCGAGCGTGTTTCATGCTTGTCAGAATCATATAGGCGTGTCTCTTGCGCTATTTTTCCTCCGTCTTCCAAAATATCGATTTGCCGTTCGATTTCGTACTCCATCGCGCGTTCCACAAACTTAAATGAATTGATGTTCTTTATTTCGGTTCGTGTACCTAGTTCTTCTTGGCCTTTTGGTCGTATTGACACATTTGCATCGCATCGGAATGACCCTTCTTGCATATTGCCATCACATATTTCTATGTATTGAACTAAGTTGTGAAGCTTCCTTAAGTAAGCCACAGCTTCAGCGGGTGATCGCATGTCCGGGTCTGAGACAATCTCAAGAAGCGGTGTGCCGGCTCTATTCAAATCGACCCCTGTTTTACCTTGATAGTCTTCATGCAGTGATTTTCCGGCATCTTCCTCTAGATGAGCACGAGTAACCCCGATTGACTTGATGCCTGACTCGGTTTCGATTTCAATGGCACCTGCGCCAACGATGGGTAACTCCATCTGCGAGATCTGATAGCCTTTCGGCAGGTCAGGATAAAAATAATTCTTTCGAGCAAACACGTTGGTTTTATTGATATGTGCGTCGATTGCAAGACCAAATCTGACTGCCAACCGTGCCGCTTCTAGGTTCATCACTGGTAATACGCCCGGCAGGGCTAGATCGACGGTGCTTGCTTGTGTATTCGGTTCCGCCCCATATTCGATAGAGCTGCCAGAGAATATCTTGCTCTTGGTCTGTAGTTGCGTGTGAACCTCCAAGCCGATCACTACTTCCCATTCTTCATCCCATGTGAACATTATTTGTCCCCCTTTTCAGCAGATATTGTTGGCGTTTTTTGATGCCAATCGGTTACCTGTTGGAATTTATGAGCAACGTTAAGCAACTTTGCTTCTTGTAAATAGGGGCTAATGATATGCAGGCCTATGGGGAGGTTTTGCTGGGTGAGTCCCGCTTGTATTGAAATGGCGGGTAAACCCGCTAGGTTTACTGGGATAGTGTAAATGTCATTTAAATACATAGAGACAGGATCATCTGTGCGGCTCCCTTGAGCAAAGGCAGTCGTGGGTGTCGTTGGTCCCATGAGGACATCACAGTTTTCGAAGACTCGAGTAAAGTCGTCTGAAATCAGGCGACGTAGTTTTTGAGCTTTCGAATAGTAAGCGTCATAGTAGCCTGAGGAAAGTGCGTAGGCACCGATCATGATCCGTCGTTTTACTTCTTCTCCAAACCCTTCCGTGCGTGTTTTGGTATACATGTCGACTAGATCAGAATATTCCTCAGCGCGGTACCCATAACGTACGCCGTCAAAACGGCTTAGGTTTGAAGACGCTTCAGCGGGAGCAATAACGTAGTAGCTAGGTAAGGCGAGATGAGTGTTGGGTAGCGAGACCTCTTTTATGGTCGCGCCTAAAGTTTCGTAAGTTCTAACTGCATTTTCAATCAGCTCAGCAATTTCAGAGTCTAGACCGTCGCTGAAAAACTCCTTTGGGAGACCAATTCTTAGGCCCTCAAGTGAGTTGTCGATGTTGTGAGTAAAGTCCTCGGCAGGTAGTTCTAAGGAAGTGGAATCTCGGGAATCAAAGCCAACCATGGTGTTGAGTAATAGTGCAGCATCTTCCGCGGTATGAGTCATCGGGCCCGCTTGGTCTAGCGATGATGCAAATGCGATCATCCCGTAACGCGAACATCGGCCATAACTGGGTTTGAGACCGGTCAAGCCACAAAATGCTGCTGGTTGCCGTATTGAGCCTCCGGTGTCTGTTCCGGTAGCGGCAGGTGCCAGCTGAGCGGCTACCGCAGCTGCAGAGCCACCCGAACTTCCACCAGGAACTAATGGCTGCTCTTGGCTGCCCCAAGGATTACTCACTGACCCATAGTATGAAGTCTCATTTGACGACCCCATCGCAAACTCATCCATATTCGTTTTGCCCAAGCTTACTATTCCAGCATCATGCATTTTTTGCACGACGGTTGCGGTGTAGGGTGCTACAAAGTTTTCTAAAATTTTAGAACCGCAAGTCGTCAGTGTGCCTTCAATGCAAAATATATCTTTTTGGGCAATCGGAACCCCAAGCAAGGGAGCGGTGTCGCCTGTTGCGCGTCTCTCGTCAGCCTTTTTTGCCGCTGTGATACTTTTTTCAGGATCGATTGATATAAATGCATTGTGTTTCGATTCCTCAATTCTATTGAGATAATCTTGTGTTAATTCAACGCTCGACTGTTTTCCTGAAGAAAGTTGCTGGGCGAGCTCTGATAGAGTGGTAATTGTCACTGCTTAATCCTGTTTGAGTTGCGGTGTACGCAAAATGAATTCCTAGTGGTGAATTCGGCCTAAATTTGAAAGGTTTATTACGTCGAGGTAAGTTCTAGTCGATTACCTTTGGAACCAAATACAATCCGTCTTGAGTGTCAGGTGCCACCGTTTGATATTTATCACGATTGTTCGTTTCTGTTACTTCATCTGCTCTCAATCTTAGCGTCGCATCAAAAGGGTGAGTCATGGGTTCAATATCAGTGGTATCGCAGGTTTCCATTTGTTCCACCAAACTCAAAATGTTTGAAAGAGCGGATTGATATTTTTCGGTCTCTGCATCGTCTATGTGTAAGCGAGCGAGGCGGGCGATATCGTGTACGGTTTGCTTGTCTAAGGCCATTTTAATTCTTGTGATTGCTGTTATTGGTGCTGGGCTACCCGCTTTCAATGGGATAGCAAAGCGTCAAATATTACTTGATTTATTATGTCTATAAACACCAATTCTGGGTTCTTGCTAAGTTCTTAGACGGTGTTGTTGGGAATGCATGACAGATGATGCCATGTTTCGATGTATAAACCATGAAATTACCACAGTTAGCGGTTTTGTTGAATAGAATGTAGCGGGTTTCCGATGTACAATTACCGATTAACAACAATAACAATATACTTTTATAAAAGTTCCGGAAAATCTCTATGTTACGCAGCATTTTAGGCCTTTTTTCAAATGACTTAGCGATAGATTTGGGTACCGCAAATACTCTGATCTATGTAAAAGAGAAGGGCATCATTTTGAATGAACCCTCAGTGGTCGCAATTCGCTATGCACCTGGTGGCGGCCTCAATAATAAAAGCATCTTAGCGGTGGGTGCCGAAGCAAAGAAAATGCTAGGCCGAACACCCGGCTCAATTAAAGCTATCAGACCCATGAAGGATGGTGTTATTGCGGATTTTAATGTCACTGAAAAAATGCTTAAGCATTTTATTAAGAAAGTACAAGAGAATCGTTTCCTACAAGGCAGCCCACGAATAATAATTTGTGTTCCTTGTGGTTCTACTCAGGTTGAGCGACGTGCGATTAGAGAATCGGCCTATGGTGCCGGAGCACGCGAAGTGTATTTGATTGAAGAGCCAATGGCCGTAGCAATAGGCGCAAACTTGCCGGTGGCTGAAGCGACTGGATCGATGGTATTGGATATTGGTGGTGGTACCACTGAAGTTGGCGTTATGTCACTTGGTGGAATGGTTTACAGCACATCTCTTAGAGTAGCAGGTGACACTTTCGATGAAGCAATCATTAATCATGTACGCCGTAACCATGGATTACTAATAGGTGAAGCCAGTGCAGAGCGTGTAAAGAAAGCCATAGCAACAGCCTGGGATAAATCAGAAGAACGTGAAATGGAAGTCAAGGGCCGTGATATAGCAGAAGGTCTATCGCGTGCGGTTACTCTTAGTAGTCGGGAAATATATTCCGCTATCTCTGATCCGCTTGAATCCATTGTTCAAACGATTAAACAAGCGTTAGAACAAACTCCCCCCGAATTAAGTGCCGATATCGGTGATAAGGGTATGGTCATTGCCGGCGGTGGCGCCTTAATGCGTGATATGGATCGGCGTTTGATGGAGGACACTGGTTTACCAGTTGTTATTGCGGATGACCCGCTGACCTGCGTTGCAAGAGGGTGCGGTAGAGCCCTAGAGGAAATGGACAACCTTGGTGACGTGTTCGCACACGAATAAGATAGTTTATAAACCATAGCCAGTGTAATTGCATCGATGGCAAATCCGTTTCGCAAAAACTCTGAATGGTCACAGTTTGGTGTGGTATGCATACTCGCTGTTGCTTTGATGGTGATGGATGCGCGAACCAAATGGCTAGAGATGCCTCGCAATGTATTGGCTGTGGCTATTGCGCCGGTACAAATTCTCGCATCCCTTCCTACTGCCATTGGTAGAGTATTCACCAACTTAATATCTGCAGAGCCAGATATTAAGTTGGCTTACGACAATTTACGCAATGAATATTTTCAGCTAAAGGCCGAGACATTGTCATTGCGTAGCTTACAAGAGGAGAACGAAGATTTACGCGCTCTGCTCGATGCATCTCAGAGACTGAAAGAAAAGATAACCTTGGCCGAGTTAATTAATGTCAGCATTGACCCTTATAATCACTCTATTTTGGTAGGTAGAGGATTACGCCACGGAGTCTATGGTGGCCAGGCAGTGATAGACGACCAAGGTGTTATTGGGCAGGTCACAGAGGTTATGCCGTTCAATAGTAGTGTCCTGTTAATAACTGATCCTGGACACGCGTTACCGGTTCAAATTCAACGCACAGGCTTGCGGACTGTGGTCTATGGCACAGGAAGTGTATCAACCTTACGAGTGCCCTTTTTGAACCAAAATTCGGATATTGAACCAGGGGATGTGTTACTGAGCTCGGGATTGGGCGGAAGATTCCCTAACGGCTACCCGGTAGCAATAATTACCGATGTGGATGTGATTCAGGACGAAGCTTTTATGGAGGTTTCGGCTAAGCCAATAGCTAAGTTGGATCGTTCCAATCATGTACTTTTATTGTCACGCGGAGAGCCTTCTAATTCCAATGATTTACGGGTTCCAAATGTCCTCAGGCCGTTGGAGCAAAATCTGTCAAATGAGGAGCGTGACCAAGACTCACCGCTTGATAATCGTGAATGATTATCAGCCTTCTAGTCGTATACTCAAGATGCTACTTTCTGTCATGGAAGTGAGCCGCTAGCATGATGCATCGAAAAGCGAGTTCGCTAAATTTATTTTTAGTCATCTGTCTGTCATCGTTTATTGCGTTGACCCTCACGGTGATTCCATTACCACAATGGGTGTTCTATTTTCGGCCAGATTGGATGGCCTTGGTTGTCGTATATTGGGCGTTGACTGTGCCTGACCGAGTGGGTCCATGGATAGGCTTTGCGATAGGTACTGTCTTGGAAGTTCTTTTTGTTAGAAATTTTGGTGTACTTGGTTTCGGCATGGCGATACTAGCGTTTATGGTGAATCGAGCATCTCTTCAACTCAGAGTGTTGTCATTTTGGCAACAAATGTTAGTCGTGGGGATTTTTGTGGGTATCTTCAAACTGGTTACCGGTTGGTTATACGGCTTGATCGCTGACTTTACCATTACGGGTGAATATTGGTATTCCTTATTAGGTAGCATGCTGACTTGGCCATTTATCTTTATTCTTCTACAAGAATTGCGACGCAGCGCGCGGATTAATTAGGCAATCACGGTGGCACAGCAACTTGAGTTAAAAGACTATTTGCGCGAAACGAACTTGGTTCATTCGCGATTAGTTTCCTTGGTTGTCTTGTTAGCCTTGATGGTTATGGTGCTGGTCGGAAGGATTTGGTATCTGCAGGTTTATCAATATCAACGTTTCGAGGTTTTATCAAAAGACAACCGAGTACGACTCATCCCTGTGCCGCCAGTGAGAGGGCAAATCTATGATCGAAATGGAAAGGTTCTTGCTGAAAATATTCCGGTATTCACGCTCGAAGTTCTGCCATCAGAAGTCAAAAATATGGATGGCTTATTGGACTCTCTCGCCAAAATAATACAAATTTCACCTAACGAAATTCGTAAGTTTAAAGCGCAGGTAAGGTCACGACCAGATTTCGAGTCGCAAATACTGAAGGTCAACATAAGTGAGGAAGAGGCTGCCCGTTTTTTTGTAAATAAGAACCGCTTTGGTGGAGCCGAAGTTCATGCTCGGTTGCAACGTTACTACCCTTATGGAGGGGAGTTAGTGCACGCGCTTGGTTATGTGGGGCGCATAAACCAAAGTGAATTAAATTCAATTGATAGAGCGGCGTACAAAGGCACAGAATACATAGGCAAGTTAGGTATTGAAGCCAAGTATGAAGATGTGTTGTTAGGTAAAGTCGGTTTTGAACAGGTTGAAACTAATGCCCATGGGCAAAGGGTTAGGACATTAAGTAAGAATCCGCCCGTGTCTGGTGAAGATATTCATCTAAATATTGATGCTGAGCTGCAGGTTAAAGCGCGGGAATATCTGGGTGATCATCGTGGTTCAGTTATTGCTATTGAACCTGCATCTGGAGATGTTCTGGCGTTCGTGAGCAACCCGGTGTATGACCCAAATAAGTTTGTGAATGGAATCGACCATCGTTCATATAACGAACTTCGTGACAATATAAATCGCCCATTACTGAACCGAGCCTTGAACGGACGTTATGCCCCAGGTTCAACGATAAAGGGCTTGGTTGCATTAGCTGGACTGGAGAACGGGTGGAATAAAAATTCCAAAGTTGTCTGTCCAGGATATTACCAGCTGAAGGGCAGTAGTCATCGATATCGGTGCTGGCGTCGTCAAGGGCATGGTCCTACGAGCATGATGGAATCGATCATGCAGTCGTGCGATGTCTATTACTATCAACTCGCGAACTCTCTAGGCATAGATAAGCTGCATGATTTCCTGAGCCGGTTTGGACTGGGTAGTCAAACCGGAATTGATTTGAAAGGTGAGCCATCTGGGTTAATGCCATCGAAAAAATGGAAGCGACGAGCAAGAAGTAATCCATGGTACCCAGGTGAGACCTTGATCACGGGGATTGGACAAGGTTATATGTTAGCCACGCCATTGCAGCTAGGGGTGATGACCGCAACGTTGGCGAATCGTGGCAACAGAATCGAGCCGCGTTTAGTGGATAGATTAACTCATGGAAGTGGAGATAGTCAGCATGAAATTGCCGACCTCGAAGGTAAATTATTGGAAAAGGTGAAGGTCAACAAAGCGCATTTTTCGTCAATTATTGAAGCGATGCAGAATGTGGTCGAGCACCCACGAGGTACCGCACGCCGGGCCGGCTTGAATGCCGAATATACTATTGCAGGAAAAACAGGCACCGCACAAGTTGTCGCGATTGCACAAGGCGCGAAATATGACGCAACAAAGTTGAGTGAATTTCAAAAGGATCATGCATTATTTATTTCATTTGCGCCGGTTGAAAAGCCCAAGATTGCCATCGCGGTCATTGTTGAAAATGGGGGGAGTGGGAGTGGAGTCGCAGCGCCAGTTGCTAGAAAGGTTATGGACTTTTACTTATTGGGAAAGGACGCGAATGCTGTGCCAGAGATTGAGGATACGAATTCGGTTGAAAATAATGTGGATACCACAGCCAGTAACAATAACGTTCCGCAATCTGTAACTAGGCCTAGTTCAGGAAATATCTAGAGGCGATTGTGGTCAAAATTAAAGTCGATCTACCTCTATTAACTGGTTTGCTGATTTTGTGTTCGGTGAGTCTGGTTATTCTGTACAGTGCGGGGGGTGAAAGTACGCGTCTGTTGGTGAATCAATCTATTAGGATGTTTGTTGCTTTGGCTGTGATGATGGTTTTTGCACAAGTCCGACCAGATTCTTGGTTTCGTTGGTCACCGTATGTTTTTGGCGTTGGGCTAATTATGCTTGGATTAGTGCTGGTGGTCGGATATACCGGAAAGGGTGCGCAACGCTGGCTCGATCTTGGTTTATTTCGATTTCAACCATCGGAGTTGATGAAAATCGGTGTGCCGATGATGGTTGCTTGGGTTCTCACTTCCCGTCCACTGCCGCCTAATAACCTCACGCTTTTTTATGCGGCGTTGGTGTTGTTTGTGCCAGCTGCCTTAATCCTTAAGCAGCCCGATCTTGGTACCACTATTATGATATTGGCATCAGGTACCTTAATAATATTCTTGGCTGGTTTTCGCTGGCGGAGTATCGGTTTTTTGGCTCTGTTGGGAGCAATTGCTGCGCCGTTTCTATGGCAGATGCTGCATGGTTATCAGCAGCGACGAATATTAACTTTGTTTGATCCTTGGTCCGATCCTTTGGGAGACGGTTATCATAGTATTCAGTCGATGATTGCAATTGGCTCGGGGGGCTTACAGGGCAAGGGTTGGCGGGCAGGTAGTCAATCACAGCTGGAATTTATTCCAGAACGCCATACCGACTTCATCTTCTCGGTATTTTCTGAGGAGTTTGGGTTTATTGGCGTTTTGTTGTTAATGGTTCTCTATATCGCCATCGTTGGCCGTGGGCTTTACATTGCCTATTACACGAAAGATACCTACTCACGCTTATTAGCCGGAAGCATCTCAATGACCTTTTTCTTCTATGTGTTTGTCAATGTGGGGATGGTTGCGGGAATTTTACCCGTAGTTGGAGTTCCACTGCCGCTAATAAGTTATGGCGGCACATCAATGGTGACTCTGATGGCCGGCTTTGGTATCTTGATGGGTATTCACAATCACCGCAGTCTAATGTCTCGCTAATGAGGCATCACCGTGCAGCAAAAACTATTGTTAAACTTAATTACTAATACATGTTCAGACTTACTAAAAAATATTTCTCCGAGGCCAAAGTGTTAAAGCCCTATCTGATGTTCGTTGTGGTTATGCTGCTTGGGTCGATTAATTTTCAAGCTCTTGGCATAGAGCTTGATCAACAGCCCAAACTAAAGGTGATAGCCGAACAGTTAGTGGCTGAGGGTCATTACTCCCAAGAAGAGCTTGAAGCAGTTTTCGCAAAAGCGGAGGTTAAGCAATCAATCTTAGACGCCATGCAAAACCCAGCTGAATATAAATTCACTTGGGGTAAATATCGAAAGTTATTCTTACAACAAGACCGCATCCAACAAGGAGTGGATTTTTGGCTCGAATATGAGCCACATTTCGAACGTGCCGAAAAGGAGTATGGTGTTCCAGCGAGCGTTATCGCTGCAATAATTGGAGTCGAGTCAAAATTTGGAAAGTACAAAGGGAAACATAGGGTGCTAGACAGTTTGGTTACTTTGGTCGTTGGTTTTGAAAGACGTAGTAAGTTCTTTGCAGGGGAACTTAAAGAGTTTCTGGTCTTGTGTAAAGCGAATGAACTAGCGATTCAAGAAGTTATGGGTTCCTATGCCGGTGCTGTCGGTTTTCCCCAGTTTATTTCCAGTAGTTATCGCGCCTATGCGGTGGATTTTTCAGGCGATGGTAAGACAGATTTGATTGATCAGCCTATAGATGCGATTGGCAGCATCGCTAATTATTTTGTCGAAAATGGGTGGCGAACTGGTCAGCCAGTCGCGTCGTTGGCGTTCGATGATGTGCCAGACAATGTCGCTGAGCTGGCTAGTCGAAAACGTAAAGTAAAGCACACAGCAGAGGCGTTGCGTGCTTTGGGCGCTGCTATTGGAGACGCTGTCCCGAATCAGGAAAAGCTCGGAGTGCTCGAATTGAATGCCAGCGAAATAGTGCCAGAATCAACGAGTTCGAACTCCTATATAGTGCGGGCAGGAGACACAGCGTGTCAAATTGCTGAGAAACATAAAGTAACATGTAAGTCTCTGTTTAGTATCAATAAATTGAATAAACGGGGTTCGATTTTTCGAGGGCAAAAACTCACAATACCTAGTTCAGGTACTACACCGAAAAAATCAACGGTAAGTAAATCGGATAAAGTGGATTCTGGTAAATGGGTTGTTGGTCAAAAGAATAACAAAGCAACGGTTGCATCGGATGGTGGGGATCTTCATTCTCAGCCAAAGTTTTTCTACACGCATGAAAACTTTTATGTGATTACTCGCTACAATCAAAGCGTGTTGTATGCGATGGCGGTTCATGACCTGAGTCAAGCTATTGCGAAGGCGAAAAAAAACCGGCGTTAAGCGGGTGTGTAAATGAAGATAGAATTCGTTAATTTGATAAAAATTGTCTCGATAACCTTGGGACTTGTAATGAACGTCGCTGTCAAGGCTCAGTCGGAGCCGGCGCAAACGTATGTTTCAGCAGATGTGCCTTTACCGAAAATTGATGCAAAAGCATGGGCGCTCTATGAGTTTAATAGTGGCGTATTGGTAGCGGGACAAAATGAGGAGAAGCAATTTCCCCCAGCCAGCATTACCAAGCTAATGACAAATTATGTAACCTTTGAAGCCCTCAAAAAGGGGGACATCAGTTTACAAGATTCGGTTTCAATCAGTGAAAAGGCCTGGCGAACTGAAGGGTCGAGGATGTTTGCTAAAGTCGGCACTCAGATAGAACTTAAACATTTATTGAAGAGCACAATTATTCAATCAGGTAATGATGCTGCGGTCGCCTTAGCCGGTTATATTGGTGGCAGTGAACTGCAATTTGCTCAAATGATGAATAGCTCCGCCAAGTCTCTTAAATTGCAGAATAGTAATTTTATTAATGCTACTGGATTACCGCACCCTCAGCATCATATGTCCGCACACGATATCGCTATTCTGAGTTCTGCGATAATTAGGGAGTACCCCAAATTTTATGCTTGGTACTCGGAGAAGGAATACGAACACAATAATATTGTTCAATACAATCGGAATAAATTGCTCTGGAAAGACTCGAGCGTCGATGGTTTGAAAACGGGGCATACTGAGGCGGCGGGATATTGTCTAGTTGGTTCAGCGGAACGAAATGGACAACGATGGATAGCGGTTGTGCTTGGATCAAAGGATGAGCGCAGTCGTGAAAATGCAGTTCAGTCTCTGCTCGATTTCGGCTTTGCTGCGTATCAGCCAGTTCAGACGTTAGATCAACAAGGAGGTTTAGCGACCGCACAAGTCTACTTAGGCGAAGTTGATGAAGTACTATTGCAGGCGGAGCATGCGGTTAATATTGTTGTTCCTCACGGCAGAGAGAGTGACGTTGTTGTGGACATGCAACTAAGTCCATATTATCTTGCGCCAATTGAGATTGGACAGGCTATGGGAATTGCAACTTTGACCTTAGATAACAAACAATTAGCCGACGTTTCTTTAGTTTCGATGAGCAGTATAAAACGCGGTGGCCTATGGAAACGTTTCACCGATAGCGTTAGTCTGAAGTGGCGAGAATTTCGCGAAAAATAGATTATCGAGCAGCAGAATTCAAATACACAATCAACCATTGATAAGCGATGACAGACACGAAACACCCACTCTCAGATGACCCCCAAGACGGCTTCGATCTTATAGAATATCCTTGTGACTATGGATTCAAGGCGATGTGCAGGGTGGCTCAATTCAGTAGTCAGGACGCGAGTGAAGTCATCCGCAGCCTTGTATTGAATCATGTTTTGGAAGACGCTTTTCTCGGGATTAGAACCAAGCAGTCAAGGACTGGGAAGTTTGAATCCGTCACGGTGGACGTGAGGCTAACGGACCGCGCCGAATTGGAAGCAATATATAAATCTATCGCAAATTCGCCTATCGTCGTCATGACGCTTTAAGGGTCTAATGGGTATGGGCTTTCAGCTTTGATTGTTATGGACTTAGGAATTTAAAGGTTATGGACATTCCGCAACAGAAATTTGTGCTCAAAACTGGTTCAGGCAATGAAATTGAAGGCTTTGAATTTGAAGAATTAGATTACTTGAAAACGCAATCAGAGATGCAAGAGTTTGCGGCACATAGAGGTGAAAAAACACCCGATCAAATATGGGTGTTAGAGCACCCGCCTGTTTATACTCAGGGAACAGCCTGTTCGCAGAACACATTGATGCCGAGTGACATTCCTATCGTCAAATCAGACCGTGGTGGACAAATTACGTATCACGGCCCTGGGCAAATCGTTATGTACCCAATGCTCCGGCTCAAAGATTACGGGATGGGAGTGAAGGCTCTCGTAAACAGTCTAGAACAAACTGTGATTGATTTGCTAAAAGACTTCGAGATTGTTGGAACCCGCCGTGCTGATGCACCAGGAATTTATGTTGCTGACGAGAAAATAGCCGCATTGGGCCTCAGGATTAGGAAAGGAACCAGTTATCACGGCTTAAGTTTGAACGTGGATATGGATATGCAGCCCTTCAAAAATATCGACCCTTGTGGTTACCAAGGTTTACAAGTGACGCAACTAGTTGATCATTGTTTAGACGTCGATAAGAAAAAAATAGGGTTGGACCTTGTGACGCGTTTCGCCAGTCTAATTTGAGCCCGATTCAGCTGCTTGGTTTGAGCCGCTGAACTCACATTTTAGTGCCGCTAGTCTTTCAGGCGTGCCGATATCGCGCCAGACACCTTGGTGAGTTATGCCTTCTATGTTTTTTTCATTGATTAGATTCATGAAAATTGGCGCTAACCCTCTTACATTGGAATCCATGCCTTCAAACAATCTCTTCCTGTAGAGCGCGATCCCGCTGAAAGTGTGGCTTTGTGACTCCCCTGCTTGTTTCTCAACAAGGGATGACGTTCCTGAAATTGAAAAATCACCTGTTGAGTTATGATCGGGATTGTCCACCATAACCAATCTCGCATCGCACGTTAGAGGAGCTAAAAGAGTGTCATATTTGAAGTCAGTCCAGATATCAGAGTTCACCACGATAAATGGGTCACTTTGAATTAAAGGTAAAGCATTTCTTATCCCACCAGCCGTTTCTAGAGCGCCAGTTTGCCTTTCATCAGAATACTTGATGTTCAATCCATAGTCCTTACCATCGCCCAGCTGCTCTTCTATCTGATCACCAAGATGTGCGATGTTTATCACGACTTGTTTAAAACCAGCTTTTTGTAGTGAGGCTAGATGGTATTCAATTAGGCTAAGGCCGTTAACTTTTAGCAATGGCTTGGGGATGTCTGCAGTTAGCGGAAGCATGCGTTTACCGTGGCCAGCTGCCAGTAAAACGGCGGTAGTAGCATTTGTCGAATAATGTGTCATGAGACTTTGCTAAGTGAGTGGAACAAATTACCAAATCCGGTGAGTTCAGGATACAGATCGACCACTTGGTGTATATATTTTTCAACCAGGGGCAGGTCGTCTAAATATTGGCTTTTATTGTCACGGTAATTTAGGCGACTAAAAACTCCTAAGACTTTGAGATGTCTTTGCAATCCTGTTAGGTCGACCCAGCGAATCAGCTGCTCCATGTCAAACACATGGTTTGGTATTTCTGATTTGGCTAAAGATAGGTATTGCCTGAGCCACTGATGCTGCTCTGCCCTAGGCCATTCGATATAACAGTCTTTAAATAATGAGGCTAGGTCATAGGAAATAGGGCCAACAATCATGTCTTGAAAATCAATAACGGCTGGCGAATTTTTGCCGATGACCATCAAGTTTCTCGAGTGATAGTCTCGGTGTACAAGAACTTGAGGTTGTTCTAAGCAAGCTTCAACTAGGAAGTTTTGCGTGCTTTCCCATATTTTGACCTGTTCATCAGAGAGAGACGAGCCTAGATGTTCGGTGACATACCAATCAATAAAGACGCTCATTTCCTTTTTTAAAAATTTCTCGTCATAGTTTGGCAGCTGTATATTGTGTTGATCGACATTGCCTGATTGAAGCTTCACTAATGCTTTGATTGCGTCGCTATACAAAGGTCCTGCAGAGTGCACTAACTCAGGTAAATAGGTTCTGTTGCCGAGATCTTCCAACAACAGGAACCCTTGTTCTTTGTTGTTCTCGAAAACTTCAGGAGCATGAATGTCAAGCTGTCTCAAAAGGTGAGCAATATTGATAAAGGGTTCGACAGGTTCTAAGTCCGGCGGTGCATCCATCAGAATATATGACGAGGAGGATGTTGTTACCCTGAAATAACGTCGAAAACTAGCGTCTTCTGACGCTACTTCAAAGCTTTGAATCGGTTTGTCGATAACCTTTTCGAGCCAGAGTTTGGCAAGTTGAATACGTTTATCCATAGCGTCTTGGCCCTGCCAAGGTGTCTGATTATTGGTCGTGTAATATGTTATGAGTTCAGAGCGAAAAGTTCTTAGTTGCTTAGCAGTAAGGCACTTAATGCTCTATAATCCCTAGCTAGAATTATACAGTTCTGAGTATCAGTTAAGGTGGCTTAGTTGTATTAAAATAATAAATAAACCGCTATTTCTGGTTAAATCTATGCTGTGGCTTCTTAAACCTGCGTTGTACCTTACGGCGAGTACTTATTTTTCTAACTTTTTACTAATTAGATTGCCTCGTTTGTTGAAGTCAAAAGGTGAAAAAGGCAGATGCATGAATTGCTACGTATTTGTTTGAGAGCCATGATTAAATGACCTTGGTAAGCAGTATCCTGATTTGTGAACGAGAACCCTAATGATAAAACAAGCGACCATTTCGACTCATCCTAAAATGCCTATGAAACTTAAATTACATTCTGTTGCTCTTTTTGCCACGACTCTTTTTGCCACGACTTTACTATCGTTTTTAGCAATAAGCCCAGCGAAAGCGGCTTGTAAAAATGTAGATTGTGTTTGCAAACCATCTGAACTGCAATTTCAATCACCCACACTTGTGCCAGATGAGAATGGGAAGTTTCCTATTTCATTAGAAGCCGATGATGTGGAGGCACAGGGGCAGGAGCTAGTGACATTGCGTGGGAATGCTGAAGTTTCTCAAGGGCGACAAACTATCGTGGCCGATGAACTAAAGTATTACCGCGAAACGGATCGCGTGGTTGCCACCGGCAATGTGGAGATGATTTCTGAGAACGGCAATTATCTAGCCAGTGAATCCATCGACGTTCATGCGCCGACCCAAATAGGGACTTTGCAAAATACTGATTTCAAACTTGCAAAATCAATTACTTCTGAGGACGGAATCGATACTGTTCAAATTGAATCTCGGGGTTCTGCAAAGGTTGTCAACTTGGAGGGTGAGGGCTTAGTTAGACTTGAAAATGCTCAGTACACCAACTGCCAAGAAGGCCAAGATGATGTAATGATTTATGCGCGTGAACTGGAACTGGATCAAAATTCTGGTATCGGTAAGGCAAGAGGTGCAACTATAAGGTTTCTAGGGGTGCCTATCTTCTATGCCCCATATATTTCATTTCCAATCAATGATGAACGTAAAACGGGCTTTTTAACACCAGGGTTCGGTTCAGACGAAGAATCTGGCAACATTGTTCAGATCCCTTGGTATTGGAATATTGCTCCTAATCAAGATGCCACGATTACGCCGAGATACTACACTGACCGAGGACTCCAAGTTGCCTTAGAGTACCGTCATAAATCGACAGTGAGCGATACATTTATCTATGGAGAAGTCCTGCCAGATGATGAGCTTTTTGGCGAGGACAGAGATTTATTAACCGTACGGCACACACAGAATTTCACCGACAATATTGTCGGAAGAATTAACTATAACGATGTATCTGACGTGGATTACTTTGAAGACCTACGTAATGATGTACGTTACTTTAGTGCAACATATGTGCCTCGAACTGCGTCGCTAAGTTATTCTGGGAAATATCTAAGTGTCGGCGCATACGCCAAAGAGTATCAAATCATCGACCCTATTATTCCGGAAAGTAGAGCACCCTATGAACGGCTACCAGCTGTGTCGTTTCGTACCAATTTGCCAGAAGGTCCTTGGGGTATGAAGTATGGTTTTAGCGGGAGCTACACTAATTTTTCTCATAGTAGTCGGACAGAGGGCTCGCGCACGGGTGTTTCATCCTTCGCTTATCTCCCGTTTAAGAATATATGGGGATACGTCACTCCAAAGGTTTCTCTGCACCATCGTACTTACAGCTTGGACAATGTTGCCGCGACAGTTGAAGACAGCCCCTCTTACACCGTTCCCATTTTTAGTGTAGATGCTGGAATATATTTTGAGAAGAACACGAAGTGGTTTGGAGAAGGCGCTCTGCATACTTTAGAGCCTAGATTGTTTTATGCCTATGCCCCAGATGAAGATCAGAGCGATGTACCTATTTTCGATACAAGCCAAGTATCACTTAATAATTTTGGCAATATCTTCAGAGAGAATCGCTTCTATGGTGAAGACCGAGTTGGCGATACTAATCAAATTACTCTAGGTGTCACTACACGCATTATTGATAATGAGTCGGGCGATCAAAGATTAAAGGCCAGCTTTGGGCAGTTATACTTAATTGATGATCTAGAGCAGAATCTATTTTCCTCACAAAAAATCGAATCAGGTTTGGGTGACTTTTTGGCCGAAATGCGCACTGAATCAAAAGGGGCGTGGACAACCTATAGCTTTGTACAATACGACCATGATGAGAGCGAAATTCGAACAGCCAGGTTCGCATTTGGCTATGAGCCTAAGGATGACAGTCGTAAGAATATTAGTGTTGGTTATTACTATTCGAATCGCCTAAATTCCACACGAAATGTTGACCAATTAACCATTAATGCAAATTGGCCTATTTCAGACCGTTGGCAGTTCTTCGGTTCAGAGCGGTACTCGTTGGAAGATTCTGAGAGTCTTTCGAGAACATTAGGGCTCGAATATAATTCATGCTGTTGGAAGTTAAGGTTTACCAATCAAGAACGAATTAACAACCGTGATATTGAAGATAAAAGAACAGCGTTTTTCATAGAGCTTGAACTTACTAGCCTTGGCAAAGTACGTACTGGTTTTCAGGGCCGAGGTGGCGATAGCTACTAGAGTCTTGATAAATGGAAAATAATCGAAGTATTTATATTTAGAAGAAACATGATGAAAAAAATATTTGTAACATCAAAATCAAGCAACGCTAGACCGTATTTGGGCTTGGTCTTAGCGATGTTTGCGTTTGTGTCTAATCCTGTAAGTGCCGATTTTATGGATAGAGTGTTGGTGATAGTCAATGAAGATGTGATTACGCAATCTGAATTTGATCATCGTTTAGCCACTATTCAAGGTGAAATTGAGCGTAAGGGCGGGGCTGGTGAAGATGTTCCTGCTGATTTGAGCAAGCAGCTACTCGACGGTATGGTGTCAGATCGCCTGCAGATTCAAGAGGCTGAGCGGCGTGGAATTAAGATTGGCGATGAAGAATTAAATGCCGCTATTGAACGTTTCGCCGCGCAACAAAATATTTCATCTCAACAGCTGGCACAACGGGTTGTGTCACAAGGGCAGTCCTACTCACGTTTTCGTGAATCGGTACGAGAGTCGCTCACTATCTCGCGTCTTACAGATTACTATGCATCCGTTCGAGTGGTAGTTCCAGATTATGAAATTGATGGATTCATTGCTCAGAATAAACTTGAGGGGAATGGAGCTGAGTATGAAATCGCACATATCTTGATTAAGGACCCCGTAAACAGTAAAGACAAGGCGCAGGAAGTTGTCGATGGTTTACGCAATGGTATGAGTTTTCAGCAAGCCGTACTGAATTATTCAGAAGCAACTGATGCGCAAGATGGCGGATTAATTGGTTGGCGTACGCTAGAGCAGTTACCTGAAGTGTTTGCCAATGCGATAAAAAATGTACAGGTTGGTAGCACCACTGACGTGTTAGAGAGTGCCAATGGTCTCCACATTCTTAAGTTATTGAACATGAAAGGTGATAGGCAAGAAATTTTGCAGAATAATGTACGACATATATTGATTAGTTCTAAGACCGCGATTGCACAATCTCAGGCGGCTAAAAAGCTGTTTGATATTAGACAGAGAATTCTGAATGGTGAGGATTTCGAGCAATTGGCGCGAATATATTCGGATGATTCGGTATCGGCGGCTAATGGAGGAGAGCTCGGCTGGGTATCTCCTGGTGAGATGGTCCCCAGTTTCGAGAAGACTTTTCAACAGTTACCATTAGGCGAGATTAGCCAACCAATTTCGACTCAATTCGGAATGCATATTCTTGAAGTATTGGATCGGAGACAGAAAAATATCACGGACCAAATGATACGTGGCAGAGCCGATAATATATTACGTAGACAACGAGCGGAAAGAGAATTCGAGCAATGGGTCCGTGAATTGAAAGAAGAAGCTTATATAGAGTACGTGGCGCAACCTGCTTGATACCGTGAGTTGAGTGACGAGATTGCATGAGCAATAAAAAAGCCCGCTTTTAGCGGGCTTTTTTATTGCTCATGCTTTTCATAACTCGAAAGATGATGAAGATGAAAACCTAAATCATTTGTCGCTCTTTGATTTCGTTTAGAGTTTTACAATCTACGCACAGGTCCGCTGTTGGTCGTGCTTCTAATCTGCGTATCCCAATCTCAATCCCGCAACGATCACACCAGCCATAGTCACCACCATCGACCTTCGTCATAGTTTTTTCAATTTTCTTTAGCAATTTTCGTTCTCTATCACGATTGCGAAGCTCCAATGACATATCAGTCTCTTGGCTAGCTCTATCATTTGGATCTGGGTGATTAATATTCTCATCTTGCATCAAATGAATAGTCTTGGAGACTTCGTCCAGAAGGTTGGTTTTCCAAGCTAACAGGATTGATTTGAAGTGAGTCATTTGTTTAGCGCTCATGTATTTTTCACGAGCCTTCTCTTTATACGGTTCAATGCCGTGTATTAATGAGTCGTTGTTTAGAGTATTAGATTTTCTTTTAGAAGCCACTTTTTTAACTACTTTTTTGGTTGTTTTTACGGAGGTTTTTTTCGGTGTCTTTTTGATGACCTTTTTTGCTACTTTCGTGGCTTTTTTACTCACCTTTTTGGCGGCTTTGACAGCCGGCTTTTTGACCACTTTCTTGGACGATTGCTTAGTCGTCTTTTTGGCGTTCTTGGTCGTCGTCGCTTTCACAGTTTTAGCTTTGCTGACTGAAGTTTTACTTACCGTTTTTTTGGTTTTTTTCGTAGCCATGATGAATACTCTCAAAGAAAGAAAGAAATGAATTTAGTGAATAAATTAACTGAAGCGACTGGGTTAAATTTGCTATCGACAAAATTAGCCCGCATTTGTACTACAAAGCCGATCCATTAGCAATCTAAGATCAGCTATAAATGCCTTTTATTAGGGTTTGATGACCAATAAATATGTTAGATGCAATTCTACACGGTTAATGAATGTCCGGTTAAAGCCTGATAAAAAATTTAATTATTAGGATATACGGCAAGTTTGGGTTAGATAACATTAAGGGGTATTTTTCCGAAACGAAGTGGTTGTGCGGCTATGTGATTGATTGAAATGTAGATTTTAGATAGTGATTTTCATTTTGGTTGCCTAACACGTCTAACTTACTATGCTTATTGAGGTAATTGCCATGAGTAAGGAACTCAAGACAGAGAGTCATCGGCCAGAATTTACCCGTTCAATGGATTAGATATCTCAATTTTCGTATGAATAGACAAAAACCAACCCGCTCAGTAGACGGTTTTGCCGATTGAGACGCATTTCTATCATCGCGCTGCTTGGGATGCTTTTAAACAGTCCCGCCCATGCTCTATTGTGCGCTGCTGGCGCCAATGTCGCCATATCGGATGGTGGTGTGGGGACTAATTTCCCAGGGGCACCTGTTTTTATTGCCATTGACTTCCCGGATACGGGCGACTAATCACCGACTTGGATTTTCGTTTGCAGTTAAATATTGCCTGGGTCGGTGACGTCAGAGCTTCACAACTAAGCTTCAGTTTCTTGGAGGCAAAGAAAAGGCCCGCTTAGACAGGAAGTCTTAACGGGCCTTCAAAAAAGCTTTCTAGCTAATATTCTAAGCTTAGAGCGCTATGATATTTTCAGCTTGAGGGCCTTTATCCCCTTGCTTTACTTCAAATTCGACCCTCTGACCTTCGGCCAAAGTTTTGAAGCCATCGCCTGAGATCGCACTGTAATGGGCGAAGACATCAGGGCCAGATTCTTGTTCGATAAAGCCGAAGCCTTTTGTTTCGTTGAACCATTTAACGGTTCCGGTAGTTGTAGACATAGTCAGTAATCCTGGAAAATTAACTTTCCGATATAAATAAACATAGAATTCGGTGAGTGAAGAATAACTGTTTCACTAGGAGAACTCTATTACCAAAGCCCAAGGGCCAAAACATGACACATTTGTGCGAGTGGCACCCGGTTTACACCATAAAATGGCCGAAGTAGACTTACGCAGATGTGCGCTATGAAATTAAGCGGGTAAATATGGAAAACCAAAGATTATTGTGAAGCAAAAACCAGAATGAGACTAGAAGCAAAGTCGTTAGGCTAAGCACAAGGATCGCCTTTCTCTGACCGTAAAACTATTAGTAACAACTAAGGTAACAACAAATTAATTAAGGTGTGCATATAGAGCATCGCACTTTTCAAGCATAGCGAGTATAAATGGTTTTTTACGGTGTTTAAACTGGTGGTGGTGTGTTTCTAACATTCCGTGAACCCTGATTTTGTTCAATTTTTTATCATTTAAGCGGTGTTCTCCTGTTTCGGACAACCGAAATATCGATCATTTATTTAGGCTTATTCAAAATATTTAGATGATTTTCAGTGTTTTTTTTGGGGCTCGCATCTTGGATATAGATATCCCACTGTGGTGTCGGTGTACAAAGCTTGAATTCTCGAAAACAGCCCAAACTTATAGCGAACGATCTTTGCAAGATAATTGGTTTTATTGCTTAGACCTGAGGCGCAACTTGATGTATGATCGCGACCCATTCGGTGCTGGCTGAATCGAGCTTTTAAGTCGATTTCCGGCACTTTTTATATTTGTATGAGTAATACAGAGTTTTTTATAAATTTTAGATATGACGAGATGGCTCGGAATATCGTCACAACCTTGAAAGCGGCAACGCTTTCACTAATGAGAAATCGACATGGCTGACCTATCGAAATATAGAAATATTGGTATCTTCGCGCACGTTGACGCGGGAAAGACCACGACTACGGAACGTATTCTTAGCCTTACTGGGAAAATTCATAAAATTGGTGAAGTTCACGATGGTGAAGCGACCACTGACTTTATGGAACAGGAGCAAGAGCGCGGAATTACTATTCAATCAGCAGCAACTAGCTGTGAATGGGATGGACACCGTATGAATATCATCGATACACCAGGCCACGTAGACTTCACAGTCGAAGTATATCGTTCATTGAAAGTGCTCGATGGTGGTGTGGGCGTGTTTTGTGGTTCGGGTGGTGTAGAGCCTCAATCAGAAACAAACTGGCGTTACGCTAATGAATCTGAAGTAGCGCGAGTGATCTTGGTCAACAAGCTTGACCGTATGGGCGCTGATTTCTATAAAGTGGTTGATCAAATCAAAACGGTTTTAGCCGCGACGCCGTTAGTTATGGTGTTGCCGATCGGTATCGAAGATGATTTTGTCGGTGTTGTCGATCTACTAACCCGTAAAGCATGGGTTTGGGATAACTCGGGTGACCCAACTAAGTATGAGATTCAAGATGTTCCTGCCGATATGGTAGACAAGGTAGAAGAGTATCGAGAGCAGTTGATTGAAACTGCGATTGAACACGATGACGATGCAATGGAAGCCTATTTAGAAGGTGAAGAGCCAAGCATTGAAACAATTAAAGCCTGTATCCGCAAGGGTACTAACGAACTTGCATTCTTCCCGACCTACTGCGGTTCTGCATTCAAGAACAAAGGCATTCAATTGGTTCTAGATGCTGTTGTGGATTATTTGCCAAGCCCAACCGAAGTTAAGCCTCAACCTGAGGTAAATGAAGAAGGTGAAGAGACGGGTGAATTTGCAATTGTTGATCCAGACGGCCCGTTCCGTGCGCTTGCATTCAAAATCATGGACGACCGTTTCGGCGCACTCACGTTCGTACGTATCTATTCGGGTACCCTGAATAAAGGTGACACGATCATGAACGCATTTACCAGTAAAACTGAGCGTGTAGGCCGTATGGTTGAAATGCATGCCGATGATCGAATCGAGCTTGATAAGGCGCAAGCTGGCGACATTATCGCTATCGTTGGAATGAAAAATGTTCAAACGGGTCACACACTATGTGATCCAAAAAATCCAGCAACACTTGAGCCAATGGTTTTTCCAGTTCCTGTGATTTCAATGGCTGTTTTCCCTAAGGATAAAGCAGCAACCGAAAAAATGGGCATTGCCTTAGGTAAAATGGTAGCAGAGGATCCATCCTTTATTGTTGAGACTGATCAAGAATCAGGTGAGACAATATTGAACGGAATGGGTGAGCTTCACTTAGACATTAAAGTAGATATTATGCGTCGTACTTACGGTGTGGATTGTGATGTCGGTGCACCGCAAGTTGCTTATCGTGAGACCATTACTCAAACCGTAGAAGACAGCTACACTCATAAGAAGCAATCGGGTGGGTCAGGTCAATTTGGTAAGATCGATTATGTGGTTCAGCCTAATGAGCCGGGTGCAGGATACGAGTTTGAATCTAAGGTGACTGGCGGAAACGTCCCACGGGAATTCTGGCCTGCTATTGAAAAAGGTTTTAGAACTTCAATGGATAAAGGTGTACTTGCTGGCTTCCCAACTGAAGATGTCAAGATCACGTTAATGGATGGTGGCTTCCACGCAGTGGATTCGTCAGCTGTAGCTTTCGAAATCGCTGCAAAAGGCGCGTACCGTCAGAGTTTGCCAAAAGCTTCTCCACAGATCATCGAGCCCATCATGAAGGTAGATGTATTCTCACCTGAAGATAATGTCGGCGACGTAATTGGTGACTTGAACCGTCGTCGTGGCATGATCAAATCTCAAGATTTGACGCCAACGGGCGTTCGCATCAAAGCAGGCGTTCCGCTAGCGGAAATGTTCGGTTATATCGGCGATTTACGTACAATGACTTCGGGTCGTGGTCAGTTCTCGATGGAATTCGAAAACTATATGCCGTGCCCTCGAAATGTTGCTGAAGAAGTGATCAAAGCACAAAAAGAAAGAGACGAAGCAAAAAGCTAGTATTTTTCATAAAGGTACTAAAAACCCCAGAGTAGAGATGCTCTGGGGTTTTTTTTCGTCCTGAGTGCTTGCGGCTTGATGAATGCTCAAGTGCATTCAAACCACCACGGTCTGGCTGGAATACGAAACTCCTAAATAAGCATTAGTATCCAATATTTTGCTTGATTTATTCATTAAATATGATAATAATGATACTTATGAGAATTATGAAACTAATGCGATGAGCAAATGAAAAATTATTACACAACTATTCAGGCCTCAAAATTATTGGGTGTTTCAGTAAGAACTGTACAGTTATGGGTCGAGAACGGCTCTTTAGAGGCGTGGAAAACGGCGGGCGGTCATCGTCGCATAACGGCTTCTTCGGTTGATGAATACGTAGAGCAGCACTTAAATACTGCACCACAGCCAACAGATGAAAATTACATTTTAATTGTCGAAGACAATCCGACGGTTTCAAAATTTTATGAAGCGGCAATTCGATCTTGGGGGCTCGATGTTAAGGTAAAGAGTACTCAAGATGGTTTTGAAGCTCTCGTAGAGATAGGTAAACTTAAGCCGGAATTGTTAATTACAGACATCTATATGCCGGGAATGGACGGATTGCAGATGATTCGTTCTTTATACAAGTCGGATCTGATTTCAGCGGACCGAATTATCGTTATTAGTGGGTTGAGTGATGAAAATATCAGTGAACGGGGTGGAATTCCTGATGGCATTGACTTCTTTGCGAAGCCGGTTGATGTCGCTGAATTTAAATCATCAATCCTAAAAAAATTAAAGCTAAATAAGAATCAATCTACCGTGGAGTTGTCATTATGAAAGGGATTATCCTATCGGAATTTGTCGAATTTTTGGAACTGTCATTAGGTAACGATAGTGCGCAAGATATAATCGACGAAGCGGGAATTGATTCTCAAGGTGTTTATACGCGAGTAGGCCAGTATGACTACCAAGAATTAATACACCTGTTGACGCAATCTGTGGCCAAAACAGGAATAGACCAAAATGTGTTACTCAATGATTTTTCTGAGCACCTTTTCCTAGTATTTAAGCGTGATTACGGATTGTTCTTCGAGGGCGTTGATTCTGCCGTGGAAATGTTGATGCAGGTCGACAATCATATCCATGTCGAA
Source organism: uncultured Arenicella sp. (assembly GCA_905479805.1). GTDB lineage: Bacteria > Pseudomonadota > Gammaproteobacteria > Arenicellales > Arenicellaceae > Arenicella. The sequence goes on along the minus strand of CAJQNY010000166.1, from coordinate 819 downwards.
GTACTAAAACTCTACCCTGATGCTGAATTACCGAGATTCGAATCGAGTGTCGATGGTCAATTAATGACATTGTATTATAAATCGCCTAGACCGCTGGCCTCAGTCGCGCTGGCTTTGGTTGGGGCCTGCTTAAAGTATTTTGGAAATAGTGACAGTTTACTTTCGAGCGAACTTCATGAAGATCATAAATCGGCGAAATTTGTGATATCGATCGCATCTTAAATGCGGTAAATATTGTAGATCGAGGCTCTCACTTCTATGGCTAAAGACATTAATGAAAAGCTAGAATTGGCGGAGCGACGTGCAGAGCGTTATAAGCAAGGTAGAGATGCTGCGGAACGTCTACTGGAGCACAAATCCAGGGAATTATTTTTAGTCAACGGCAAATTGCAGGCTTCAAAAGAAGGGTTACTGAATAAAGTTAATCACGCTACAAATGAACTTAGTATTAGCAATCAGCGTCTGAAAAAGGCGCTTGAGACGAAGTCAAATTTTCTGGGGCAGGTTAGTCATGAGGTAAGGACCCCCCTCAACGCCATTATCGGCTTGTCGGAAATTTTGCTCGAAACAAAACTGGATGATGCTCAATTGGATTATATGAATACGATCCATAGCGGTGCAAATTCGATGATGATATTGATTGACGATTTGTTGGATATAACGAAGATCGAAGCCGGCAGATTGGATATAAAGGCCGAGAAAAACGAAGTCGAGGTGCTGCTGAAAAATATTCTCGGTATGTTTAAAATAGTTGCCAAAAAGCAAGCCCTAAAGCTTGATCTGATAATCGATAAATCAGTTCCGCACACAGTGTCTATC
>CAJQNY010000165.1 GCA_905479805.1 uncultured Arenicella sp. | reverse complement strand
AGTCTTACTTCTTAAGTGGCCCTAAAACCATCACCATTTGACGCCCTTCCAACTTTGGAAACTGCTCAACTGCACCAAACTCCTCTAAATCGGCTTCGATGCGTTTCAGCAAGTCCATTCCAAGATCTTTATGGGCCATCTCTCGACCACGGAAACGTATGGTCACCTTAGTCTTATTGCCGCTTTGCAAGAATTCGGTCAACTTGCGAAGTTTTATATCGTAGTCACCAATATCGGTGCCTGGTCTAAACTTAATTTCTTTAACTTGGATCTGCTTTTGATTTTTACGAGCAGCCGCTTTACGCTTGCTGTCTTCGTACATAGCTTTACCTAGATCCATCACACGACAAACAGGTGGGTCAGCGTTTGGTGATATCTCTACCAAATCAAGCCCAGTCGTCTCAGCAAGTTTTAATGCTTCGGCGCGTTCAACGATTCCCGCTTGCTCACCGTTTTGATCTATAAGTCGGATGGTTGGCGCAGTAATTTCTTCGTTAATGCGCTGTTTTTTCTTAGTTGCTATGGTAATACCTCAGTCAAATTAATATAAAATGCACTGAAACCTGTATAAACATTAGGTTTCAAGAGCAAGAACCCGCGAATTCTAGTGCTTACGCCGCGCATTCTCAATAGGTAAATGATAAAAATAAGCACCTACTGCGTATTGTATACACCCACTCCAATAAAGTGAATGTATCTAAGCCGTAACAAACTATTGTGAGCTACCACTGTTTAATATCTGGTAGACGCGATTGGATTCGAACCAACGACCCCCACCATGTCAAGGTGGTGCTCTAACCAACTGAGCTACGCGTCTTTATCAGGAGCGGCAAGATAACAAACAAAGACAGTAGTTTCAACGGTTTTTAGCGCTTTTGAGGGGATAATAATTGGCCTATTTGTACACGATGAAACAATGCTTTACATTGTTGTATTTGATTTCGCCAAACACGGGCGCATAATTACTTACGAGGTGTGGAACAAAGCTACACCATAGTCTTTAACCCTTTGAGGAAATAACATGGATATGATGAAATTAGCGACGCAATTATTGGCGTCAAAATTAGGCAACTCTGGCGGCGGTAATGCAGATCTAGTTCAATCAGTAATTGGTAACTTATTAGGCGGATCAGGCGGCAATGGAATTGACTTAGGGTCTTTGGTTGGCGGTCTACAAAATAGTGGCATGGCTGATATTGCAGAGTCTTGGTTGGGTGATGGAGACAATGCGCACATCTCACGTTCGCAAATTGAAAGCATGCTGGGTTCTGGAAAGATCCAAGAAGCAGCTTCGCAACTAGGCGCCGATCAAAACGATCTACTACGAGGCCTACAGAACATGTTGCCGCAGGTGGTCGATAAATCTAGCAGCGGTGGTAACTTGCTGGATGCTGTTGGCGGAATTGGTGGTTTGGCTGGACTTGCGAGCAAGTTCTTGAAATAGCTGAACACCATTATATAGAATCAAGGGCGACCCTTTTTTGGGGTGCGCCCTTTTTTATTGGCCAAACATATGGATTTGGGGATTAGCGCTGCTATTTTAGCTCTCAGCCCGCTATGAATAGTGGATAACTCGCCCTTGATGTTCAATTAGTTTAATATCGACGCATTCCTACAAAAATAACAATAAATATGAATTTAGCTAATAAAGTTCTAGTCGCACTGGCCCTAGGTATCATTGTCGGCCTTGGTCTTAATTTTTCAGACTTGGCGAATCATCCCTGGGTAGACCAAAATATCATTGGTGGTCTGTTTCACGTTATCGGCAAATTGTTTGTTAACTCACTGAAGATGCTCGTGGTGCCGTTGGTTCTCTTTTCACTGATCCCAGGAATTATCGGTATCGGTGACATCAGCCTGTTAGGGAGAATTGGTACTAAGGCTATTGTGCTCTATCTTGTGACTACCGCGATTGCAATTACTACGGCGATTGTCTTCGCTGCGGGCTTCGGAATTGGTAAAGGTATGTCAATTCCTTCCGATGTAAGTTTTGCTGGCAAAGAGTCGAGTTCTTTTTCAGATATTTTGATCGGCATCATTCCTACTAACCCTGTCGCAGCAATGGCTAATGGAGACATGCTCTCCATCATTTTCTTCTCTATATTTTTTGGCATCGCCCTACTTTCCGTTGCCAAGCAATCAAAAGAACTCATTGGTCTTATCGAACAAATCAATGCCGTCGTCATGCACATGGTCACGATGGTAATGTACTTCGCGCCCATCGCGGTATTTTGCTTGGTTGCAAAAGCCATCGCGGAGTTAGGAATTGACCTTCTGGCCCAATTAGCCGGTTATGTATTGGTACTCTTGCTTGCCTTGATGTTCCATATGCTTGTAACACAAATGGTTTTCCTGAAAGCTCTAGCGGGGCTCGACATTGGTATATTTCTGAAAAAAATTCGTACCGCTCAATTATTTGCGTTTAGCACATCAAGTTCGGGGGCAACGATTCCAGTTACGCTGAGAACAGTGCAACAACGCCTCGGCGTTGACCGAGCAGTATCTTCTTTTAGCGTACCCTTCGGAGCGACCATCAATATGGATGGAACCGCAATGATGCAGGGCGTAGCCACAGTATTCATAGCAAACATGTACGGTGTTGAATTGGGTACCGGTGATTTTGTCATGGTTATCGCCACGGCTGTATTGGCTTCCATTGGCACCGCAGCGGTGCCAGCGGTCGGCCTTGTTATGCTCACACTTGTGTTTAACCAAGTAGGATTGCCCGTCGAAGGGATCGGTATTATTTTAGGCGTAGATAGATTATTGGATATGGTACGAACCGCCGTAAATGTAACCGGCGACGCCGTGGTTACATCCGTCGTCGCCAAGAGCGAAAACCGCATGGACTTAGATATCTACAATGATCCCGAGGCAGGAATGATTGAAGATACGTAAGCTACTTCGATAGTTAAAGACAATAAAAAAGGTGGGCTTAGCCCACCTTTTTTATTGTCTTTAATGTTTAGCTTAAATCACTAAAACTAAATTCCTAAGGAATTATAAGAGTCCATAATTCGTTCTAAGGAAATCATCATCGCGGCGGTTCTAAGATCTGGAATACGCTCATCGCTATGCCACTTTTCACTAATAACACGATAACCAGCTCGCATCGTATCATCCAAACCAGACCTTACTAGATCCAATTCCGTAGGCCCTGCTACTAATTCGTCAATGACATTTTGTGGAAACGTTTTTCCAACCATCTGTTCAATAGCATCGACCATCAAGTTAGTTTTGCGCTCTTCTTGACGACGCTGCAAACGACCAAAACGAATATGACCGATATTCTTAACCCACTCGAAGTAAGAAACTGTTACGCCTCCAGCATTGGCATACAAATCTGGAATAATCACGCAACCGCGATCTCTAAGCATTTGATCGGCGGTAAAGGTGACCGGCCCATTGGCTGCTTCGATGATCATTTTTGCTTTGACGCTGTCGGCGTTGCTCTTAGTGATAACACCCTCCATCGCAGCAGGAATCATGATGTCGCAGTCCTTAGCTAAACATGCCGCCGAATCATCGGTGTAGCCCGCATATCCTGTTACACCACCATTGGCAATGATATGAGCGCGCAGTTCTTCAATATTGATACCATCATCATCAATGACAGCGCCATCGTGCTCGATTACGCAGCTGATGATAGAGCCATCTTCCTCAGACAAAAACTTCGCCGCGTGATATCCAACATTACCAAGCCCTTGAACAATTATTCGCTTCCCTTCTAGGGAACCTGTCATACCCGCAATTTCAATATCCTCGGGATGTCTGAACGCTTCTCGGAGAGCATATTGAACGCCTCGCCCTGTCGCCTCAACTCGTCCGCGGATACCACCTTTATTAACCGGTTTACCCGTTACGCAAGCCCAAGGATTAAGATCATCTGGATTCAATCGTTTATATTCATCAGCCATCCAAGCCATCTCACGCTCACCGGTCCCCATGTCAGGTGCAGGCACATTTTGTGCTTGGCTGATCAATGATCGCTTAGCGAGTTCTTGGGTAAAGCGTCTAGTGATTCGCTCGAGCTCATGAACTTCCCATTCGCTTGGATCAATAACTAATGCGCCTTTAGAACCACCAAAGGGAGCTTCTACCAAAGCGCATTTGTACGACATGAGCGCTGCCAACGCTTCTACTTCATCTTGGTCGGCATGTGGTGAATAACGGATACCGCCTTTCACGGGTTCCATATGTTCAGAATGCACCGAACGATAACCAACAAAAGTATAAAGCTTGCCACGCAAGCGCACGCCAAAGCGCACCGTATAGGTGGAGTTTGCTACTTTTATTTTATGCCGTAGGCCCTGTGAAATTCCGACCAAGTCAGCGGCTTGGTCAAAGGTTCGTTCTACCGATTGTAAAAAAGTCTCTGTTTGTTTTGACATAGTTCACCCTGTTTTTGCAACAGTTAATAGAAACATCGATTGGTTAAATTGTTCATTTATTTTAGTGTAACACTCAGCGTATTAAATGCGCCATTGATAATAATCACCAACATATCTTTGCGTAGTAGATAAATGTTTAGAACATCATTCCGCATTAAAACTCAGGTACAACTTCGCCTTCATCAAAGGCTGGAAATGAATTTTTCAAATGCCTCCAACGCTGCATTAGTTACTGGATGATTTGTCACGGACATGAACTCTGCGGCGCTAATCCCTGTTTTGAATAGGTCGAAGATATTTTGTGAATCATTCACCTGCTCCATATCCAAATAAGATGTTGATAATCTAAGGGTCATTACGTCCTCAGGCAACCCGAAGTCCAAACCGGGCAAAGTAGCGATTCTATAGTGATCTAATAAATGTTTCGCCAAGTCACTGGAAGTAACAATATCTAAGGCGTTTAGGCCAGGTCTAAATTGATCAAAATTGACCGCAATATAGAATGCCCCTTCCGCGCGGCTGCAGCTCACGCCAAGCTTACTTAAAGCCTCATGACAATATTTAGTTCTAATCGAATGGATAGTCCGACAGTCTGCGACATATTGCTCTACTTCAGGCTCTAAGCTGTAGGCAGTCAATGCTGCGTATTGAATGGGGGCTGCAACGCCCGACCATGTCTCACTCGCAAAAGTGACCATTTTACTCATCAATGCTTCACCAAATTCGTTTTGTGGAAACAGCCCAATACCCAAGCGCCAGCCACCTATTGAAAAGTGCTTACTGAGCCCACCGCAGACAATCGAACCCTCAGGATAGTACTTTGAAATAGATTGATGCTTTTGACCGGGCTGTGTCACCTCAAAATATATTTCATCGCTAAGTACAACGATATTGTTATCGCGGCAATAAGCTGCCAACTGAGTTAGCTCAGCGCTGGACATCATTTGGCCTGTGGGGTTATTCGGAGTATTGATGATGAGGAGTTTCGATGGGTTATCTGAATTCTTAACCAGCTGGTCCAACTCTGATAAGTCCAATTTATAGTCATTTTCAACCGATGAAGGAATATAAAAGTGCTTATTGCCAAGCAATTGGGCTTGAGGTGCGTAGCTCACCCATGACGGAGATGGCAAAAACACATCTGCTCCCAGAACCATTTGTAAGCCGTAAATAATGGATTTGCTGCCGGGCCCAACCAAAACTTGCTTGGGCGAAAACGGTTGTTCCAGCTTAACGGAATAGTAATTCGCCACCGCGTCAGTTAACTCTGGTAATCCCCTCGCGGGCAAGTAGCTTTTTTTGTCGGCGTGAATTGCCAGGCTTTCTTTGAGCCCGTCGAAGACATTAAATCGAGATTCTCCAAACCCCATATGGAAGACCTGTTCGCCTTGTCGCCACATTTCATTAACGGCTTCATTTATATAAAGAGTAGAGGACGGCTTCAGTGTGCCAAAAACAGGATTGAGTGTTAGTTGTGTTTTCATGCTTAATTAATAATGTTAATTGAAAAATTAGGAAATAAAAAAGCCCGTGACCTTTTTGGATTCACGGGCTTTTTTAACAAAAATAAAACGAGAATAACTAAAAGTTGTAGATACCTTTGAGGTACCAAGAGCCACCTTCATAATTGGCAGCGGTACGACGTGGGTATTGCAGGCCAACACTTTGGCGATTTGCAAAGATTCCGTCGTTTGCGATTTCATCTACAAACGAATCGAAGATATTGGCTGCACCGAATACCAACCTCAAGTTATCACTTTGCTGCCAACCTATTTCCGCATCGACATAAGTAATCGAATCAATTTCAGAGCTTCGGTTTCCAGGCGC
>CAJQNY010000164.1 GCA_905479805.1 uncultured Arenicella sp. | reverse complement strand
CCTAATAATCGCACACAATTTTACATAAAAAGAATTATAGGTAGTCCCGGCGACAGGGTTAGCATAAAAAACCAGCAAATATTTATTAATGGGAAATCGCTCAGAAGTGGCGAGGTGCAGCAGGAAGCTGAGCGAAATGTTATTACGGAACAAACCGAAAGTACGAAATATCAGGTCCAATGGTCTATTGATGATGATTTAGTGGTGGAAGAGTTTGTAGTACCTAATGGAGAAGTGTTTGTATTGGGTGATAACCGCAGTAAAAGCAATGATTCCCGAATTTTCGGAACAGTTCCGTTAAGGGATGTCGTTGGTAAAGCCTCTCAGATTTGGCTGTCTCGTGCTGATGGGGAGTTTCGCTGGGAGCGCTTTGGATTAGTCGTTAAGTAAGCCATTGAAATATGCTTTGCAATGCCCTTGGCTAGGAATTCCAAGGGCATTAGTACAATGATGAATTTACTTTTTTCAGTAATCCAATACAAAATTCAGACAAACTGGCAAACTGGCAAACTGGCAAACTGGCAAACATTATCACTAAGAAAAAAGTAGAGCTAAAGGATAAAAACCTTACCCCTCCAACAAATGCTCCAACTTACCCGCTACTCGATTCTTAGAAGCTGCTGCTTTCATAAAAATCACCACCGATTCAAGCTCACCAATCGCTTCACGCATCGGAATTCCTTGCTCAGCTAAAATACGCTTCACCTCGGCCCCACAGAACTCCATCAGAAAGTCATCATTACGTGCAATACCAATGGCTAAACCAATCAAATACGGCGCGGCATCATCATTACTTTCATGAGCAATACGGGTAGCAAATCGCTTCCAAGCATTCACCCAGTGATCTTTCTCAGACCCACTGACTGCACGTGTATCAATTCGTAAAAACAGCACAATTGCATTCACGTTTCTAGAGAGCGCATCTTTATGCGCTTTGTCAAGACGAAGCAGTGATTTACTGTGACTATCAACGCAATGATCACATTGATAGTACTGCGCCAAACCCAGAGCAACGTATTCTTTTTGTAATAACGTCAGATAGGTATCCCATTTTTCTTCACCGTCAGTCCCATTAAAAACCATCATATGCATGAGATTCATCAGGTCAGAAATATGCTGAGGGAAGATTTTGTCCTGAAAGATTTTAATGCTCATAGCGTTGTTCCAAATTATAGAATTTAAAGCGATTTTACACAAATCGATAACAGCAGAGTGTGAGATACATCAAGATATTTCCACGCACCGATACATTAACCTGCTTGCAATAAACGATAGTTCTCCAAACGTGCGCCAAAGTCATGCGTCACTGTAACCACGGCAACTTCATCCGTCGCAAATGCTTTGGCCAAGCCATTAATTTCTTCCAAGCAACGCTCTGGCGTACCCACCGTATAGCCACTCAATAAATGTAAATATTGCGCTTCCATCGAAGCGGTGAAGTCTTTGCGGCGATCCTGTACTGCTTCAGGCGCGAGCAATTCCTCACGCTCTCCTGAGTACATCTGCATTTTGCGATAAATGGCCGTGCTCGCTAATAACTCCGCTTCCTCCTGAGTCTCAGCACAGAAAGCACCAATCGCTAACATACGCTTCGGCGCTCCTTCATGCCCAGCCGAACGCCATGCGCTTTCATAAGCATCGAAAATATCAGGCGTGCAATGATCCGGTGAAATAAACCGCGCCAACGCTAGATGCATACCGACCTGCCCTGCAAGCTCCGCACTTCCGCCGCTTGATCCCAACATCCATAGTTCAGGCCCATCATCTTGTACCGGACTAATATGAAGATCAGCCCAAGGGTGATCATCTGGCATGGTGTTTTCTAATAAGGATTTCAGCGTAGATGCTTGTGCAGGATAGCTACTGGCATTTTGCGGTTGGCTCGGCCACGCCAATGCTGAGGAGGCTAATTGGTCACCACCCGGCGCACGACCAATCCCCAAATCAATACGACCTGGAAACAATGCACTCAGCATATTAAACACTTCAGCCACTTTGTATGGGCTGTAATGACTCAGCATTACCCCGCCACTCCCGACACGCATGTTTTGCGTCACGCTGGCGATACTGGCGATTAAAATCTCAGGACTCGGGCCGGCAAACTGCGGACTGTTGTGGTGCTCTGCCACCCAATACCGATGATAGCCCATTGAATCACAAGCTTTGGCCAGCTCAATCGACATACGCGCGGCATTTGCTAATGCAGGATCCGTTTCAGCTGGATGAACTGGGCTCTGATCCAGAACCGTAAGCTTAATATCCAATGACATACTACTTCCTCGTTAATATCTTTAAATACAGACACTTATTATATCTTACCCTCATACCCATTGATAAGCTAAAACGCCTATCGATCTGTTGGTTCATTCAGCCCAAACCTTGCAGGGCAACCGCATATAAATAATTAATGGAAAACCACCTTCTCCCTGAAGGTGTCATTCCAAGCAGCCTTACGCTTTTTCTTCGCCAGACTGATTTTAGACGTTTCCTGCTCAAAGAG
>CAJQNY010000163.1 GCA_905479805.1 uncultured Arenicella sp. | reverse complement strand
AAACACGTTGACCTAAGTCTCCAGCCGTTAAGAAATTCGTTCTACACCGGTTTAGAAACAGGTGAAAATGAGTTCGCTTGTGTAAATGCTTGCTCATACTGCATTCATTCATTTTTGAGCGGCAAGCCCTTACAAACATTGGAAGCTGAAACTGAAGCTTTCTGTAAGAGCTTCATGAGTTTGAAACAGGAAACCCAGTTCCACTATACCGAAGTATTTAGGCAGGCAATGCGAAGCATGATGGGGTTGGACGGGAATCCGACGAAGCTTGTGGGCGAAGCTTTTGATGCGGACGTGTTGCTGCCGATCAAGTTAGCTAAGGAAGATAAAACGAGTGTGTTTCAGATTCACTTCAATAGTATGTTTGTCAGTTTTTGGTTTGGTGATTTTACAAAAGCTTTAGCGCATTCTGATCAGTCATTGGCGTTGATCGAATCAGTGCTAGCAAAGTTTGAAGTACCTAATTTATATTTCTATCGCGCCTTATCCGCGCTAGCCTTGGCTATGGATGTTACGGACAAAAAACTCAAAAAACGCTATCTAAAGATAGCGAATACGGGTTTGAAGAAGTTAAAGGTGTATGCGAAATATGCACCAGAGAATTACCTCCATAAAGTGACAATTGTTAAATCACAAATTGCTTTAGTCGAAAATCACCTTGGCCAATCTCGAGTACATATAGACCTAGCGATTAATCAAGCGAATGAGCAAAGCTACACTCATGAAGAAGCGTTGGCCTATGAGTTAGGCGCAAGAGCCTATTTTCGTTTTGGTATGGAAGACCTCGGGAAATACTACCTGAATCATGCTTTTGATCTGTATCGGCAATGGGGTGCTTCTGGGAAATTAGATCAACTATTGGAGAGTTATCCAAAATACCTATCGGTGATCAATAAGTCGGAAACGTATACGCTGCAATATTCCTTATCAGACCATTCCAGTTCTTTGAGTGGTTTGCAGTTGGATGTAAATACTATCATCAAAGCGTCTCTGTCTTTATCGAGCGAGGTTGAGTTAACTAAGTTATTGAGTAATCTTTTGAATGTGGTGATTGAAAACGCAGGTGCTCAAAAAGGCGCTCTAATCTTGGTGCGTGACGATGGCCCTTATCTCGAAGCGGTACGAGATATCAGTACTGGGTATGAAGATAGCCTTTTGGCCATGCCGCTTGCAGATCAAGACATGGTGCCAGTCAGCGTGGTGAAATATGTTTCAAGGGCGAGGCAGAGTTTCATCAATAATTCTTTCGACAAGCTGACTGAGTTCACTCATGACAACTACATTGTGGAAACAAAGCCTGAGTCGATGCTGAGCTTGCCAATTATCAATCAAGGCAATTTAGTCGGTGTGTTGTACCTGGAAAATAACTTAACCAAAAATGCCTTTACGCCGCAACGAGTTGAGTTATTGACGGTGCTTTCAAGCCAGATGGCGGTTTCTATTAATAACGCATTACTCTACGAAAACTTGGAGCAAAAGGTCCAGGATCGCACCATGGAGCTCGCCGCTGAGAAGAAGAAGTCGGACGTGCTATTAGCTAACATCTTGCCGAAGGAGGTGGCACAGGAGTTAAAGGACAAAGGCTTTACTGAGCCGACTCAATTTGAAGCGGTAAGTGTTCTTTTTGCTGATTTTGTAGGGTTTACCAGAGCCAGCGCGGAAATGACATCGAAGCAATTAGTGGATACACTCAATTCATGTTTTAAAAGTTTTGATGAAATAGCTGAGACTAGGAATCTGGAAAAAATTAAAACCATTGGTGATTCTTATATGTGTGCAGGAGGCTTGCCTGTTGCCAACTCTACTCATGCACATGATGCCGTTGCAGCTGCGTTTGATATATTAGGCGCAATGGAGAAGTTCAATGCGCAGAGCGTGGAGAACGGCATTCCAAAATTGGAGGTCCGTATTGGTATTCACACTGGGCCGTTAGTTGCAGGCGTGGTTGGCACTACGAAGTTTGCCTACGACATATGGGGGAATACCGTTAACGAGGCGAGCAGGTTAGAGACAACGAGCGAACCCGGCAAGATTAATATATCTGAAGAAACGTATGAGCTCGTTAAAGATGAATTTGCGTGCACGTTCCGAGGGAGTAAGATGGCAAAGAATCTCGGAGAGGTGAAGATGTTTTTTGTGGATGATCGACACCAATCTTAAAGTAGTGTTGTTGCTTTGCTGAATATGGGTAGGGCCGTACTGGTAATGAGCAAGAAAAAATAAACTATAAAACAGAAAATCAAGTGGATGAATATGTACCAACCAGACAAAGTTGAAAAAGTATGTAAGGAGTGCGAGGAAAAGACCAAGATCGTTTATGGATACAACGATAGCTTTTTTAAGCCAAAGCTAAAGGGTATAAATTTTTTACAGCTGGGCCGCTCCAGCATGATTACCAACCCTATCACGATCACTATCGAGTTTCTTTATCTTGTGTACTCGAAGATTAGGAATGCCTATCAGGCTCTAATGAAATTTTTGTTTCCTCGACGTGAAAAAATAATGGGGCACAACAAAAATACCCAAGTGGTAGGCAATATCACCTTCGCACGCAAAGCTGACATTCATGTGCCTCTACACAATATGCGCTGCGAATTGTGGACTCGAAGTTGGTGGTTTTCGTGGCGCAAGTTGGGGGACTGTACCAGTCAGAGAGATGGGAGTTTTGTGATTGAATTTGACCTGCGCGCGGCACGCCGTTTTACCAATAGGGCAATTCAATTTGAAATTCATCAACATACTCATGTGTACTATAAAGACACCAGTGTGCACCCGGTTTATGAATTATTTAAAACCATCAAAATACCAAAGAAAGACATCATCGGCATGCAATACAGCCTGCATACCATTCAGCTTTTCTACTGGGAATACCGTGATGATGCGCCGGTGCCCAGAGTAGTTATTAAGGATCATGATAAAGACGCGCCGCAATACTATGCGCAGGGTAGACAAGATGCGTTTATAGAACAGGTGACGCCCATTGAGCTAACCAAGATAAAGCACATGGAGCAGCTGGCGTTTGCACCTGAGACAATCACCATGGAGTCACTCCAAAATGATTATCCAGAAAACCTAACTCGCTGCATCGAACGCGAATTACCAGGCTATACGCGCAGCGACGAATGGATGGGTAAGCGCATGATGAACGGGATGAACCGAGCTTATTTTGAGCCAGATGAGAATGACAAGGATTGTTACTGGGTAAAATATTATGGCGTATGTCGTTACGCTCACAATGAAAAATTTGCCTTGCCGACAGCAAAGATGAAATTTCGTTTGCGTGAAGATGGTCTACCCATGCCGATTCATTTGGTTCTGATTGGGCCGATAAATGCCTTTAACAAAGACCCTTTTCAAGAACACGTTTTCACCAGCGATGACGGTGATGATTGGCAGCATGCAAAACGCGTATTTCGGGTTAATGGTTCCTTTACCACCGAGTTAGATGAGCACTTTACGGGCACTCATCTAAATACCGAGCAGTACGCCATAGCGGCGTATCGTAATCTGCGCTTGAACCCGATCGCCACGTTACTGCAACCGCATTTGAAAGAAGTAGTGCTGATAAATCATTCGGCAGACCAATTGCTCTTAAGTGAATTTATCCCCAACGTAACCGCTCTGACGCCTGACGGAATTAATCAACGAACACGCGATGTCCTCGGCATGCAAGATTGGGCGAACTGGCAACCCATGGAGCCGCTTAATGAGATTCATACGGCGGCAAGGGCCGAGCAATTATTCTGGGATGTGTTGCATAAGTTTGTCGGTGAGTTTATCCAAGATAACCTGGCTGAGATTAGGGCGCATTGGTTTGAAATACATCGATTTTCCGAAGATCTTGTGAATCATGCCGTGCCGGTTTTCTTGTCAGACATTGATATGAGCGAGCTCCCCGATGAACAAAGAGAGCTTGCTGAAGATCGCTTCGACTACTATTCAAAACAATACTGCTTCGACACGACGGTAACGAGAGAAACACGTGATGGTGAACTTAAGGCCGTTTCGCCGATAACGCATTCTGATGATTTTGATGAGGATAATGCAGATGATGAGATAGCGCGCTTACATCATGCGTGCACTTACATGATTATGGTCGCTACCTATTTGCATACTTGGATCAATGAACATCAATATGAGCAGCTGGGCGAGGTGCTTTATAGTTGTGGTGGACTCCGGTTTGGTGACAAGGAGCGAGGGGTGATTGCACCTGAATCTGATCTGTCAATTTCTCCAGGGTTGGCGAGGGCTTCTCAGGGCTTGTGGTTTGGTAATATTTTGTCGCGTACCGAGTACGGTTTTATTACCGCCAATAATGAAAATGACGTGAATCCGAAGTTGATTGAAATGCTACTTGAAAAGGAAGAGGAATTTAAAGCTTTGAACGTAGACGTCCATTCAATTGAATCGAGGACCAATATTTAGTTGGTGTTGCCTTCAACATAACTAAATTGGAGAAAATAATTATGAAACCTGAAAAGAAATTCTCGATGTATCGTGTATTCATCAATTGGCTGAAATCAACATGGGATAAATTTTATCTTTGGTTCTTTTGTCGTTTTTTTACTTTCTTTATTGCCATTGCGTTAGGCCTTAGAGGAATTCGTATGAGCCACAATAACGGTATTGCAGGAAAGGGCCGATTAAAAATAGTGGATGATTTAGACCTGCCCAATAATGATTTTTTCAAACCTGGGCACGAGTTCAATATCAGGGTTAGGCATGCATCAGCAACATTCTTAGATGATGCTATGAAGGTAATTCGAAGTTGTTCTATCAAATTCTCTGATCATCACTTTAATAGCCCGTTTGATATACAGTTAAACAGCGGCAACTTTGGTGTGTTTTGGTCTGCGATTAGCTTTTGGAAATTCGCTTCGTCTCGTGCAGAAAAATGGGGTGTGGATTGGGTTAAGTACAATCACGATTACCCGCAAGGTTCCAAAGGAGCTCAATTGGGTGTGAGGCGGCATGCAACCTCTTTTCACAACGTGCGGTATTATTCTCAATCGCCCTATTTGTTTATCACTACTGAAGGAATCAAATATTACTGTAAGTACAAGGTGAGACCTTTTGAAGATGTTGCCGAAACGGGAATCGATCCAAACCCAAGCGTGATAGATGCATGTAACCAAAGAATTCTGCCGCATGAGACTCGTGGACGAAATTTTTTGAAGGATGAATACGAGGATAGAATTAATCGAGAAGGCGCTAAGTATCGTTTGCAGATTCAGATTCGCATGGCCAGCGACGATGAAGACCCTGAGATTTTCAATAACATGACGCCGTGGGATGAAGAACGTTTCCCTTGGAAAGAGTTGGCTGAGTTTGAAGTAAGTGAAGTACTAGACTGGGACGAGAGTTGCCGTACCACTTTCTCGTTGAAGCACATGCCGAAGTCTCTAGGTATCATTCCGGCTAAGTCTGTGTATGACTACAATTCTATGAACTATATGCGTGCAAATACCGAATTTGCGCGTAAGGTTAGACTGTTTGCGTATAGAGTTTTCGGCCCTCCAAAGCCAATACCTGATGATGATAACCGCAATGTTACCTGAATTTATTGGCTCATGAGGGCGAGCTGCGTCCGTCTAGGGTCCCATTTAAGAGCCCGTTTAGCTGATGGGATGTTAAATAGAATCAGAATGATTTGCATTTAAATAATTCTTTATAATCAATAACTTAAAGATATTTAGAAAGTATTAATCGTATTTTTTATGTATACTTGTGCTCTATCAAGTAACCCACAAATAAATTTTCAAAAGGCAGGATTATGAAAGCAAAAGAAGGTGTTATAGACCTACTTAACAATGCTCTAAGACTAGAGCTGACAGCAATTAACCAATATTTTTTGCATGCCCGCATGTATAAAAATTGGGGCTTAGAGAAACTCAATGAGAAAGAGTATGAAGAGTCTATTGATGAGATGAAACATGCAGATATGTTAATCGAACGAATTCTCATGCTCGAGGGTTTACCGAATTTACAGGATTTAGGTAAACTTTATATTGGCGAGAACGTAAAGGAAATGCTGCAATGCGACCTGCGTTTGGAAGAAGAGGCGATCCCTGTTTATCGTGATGCTGTCGGGCATTGTGAAAAAGTAGGCGATTATGTGACTCGTGATTTGTTTTCTTCAATTCTGGATAATGAAGAAGAGCACTACGATTGGTTAGAAACTCAGTTGGAGTTGTTTGACAAGGTTGGTGAGCAGAATTACCTACAGTCTATGATGTAGAGCACATGTTTTTATCGACCGCTTGGATATTAAATATCCTGCGGTCGAGTACGTTCACTGCGGTTCAAGATAAGCAGAGTAAGTGTTATCAATAGCCCCAGGAACATAGCACCTGCCAAGGCCATAAAGTAATACTGGTGGCCTACTACACCGGGGGCGCTGTCTAGAATGCGCCCGGCAATTGGATAAAAGAAGATATCTGGTGTGAACCCAAGTACAGAGACTAAGCCTACGGTAGTACCTGTTAGATGTTTCGGAGTATTGGATTCTTCCAACAAAGCGAAATAAATGCCTCTCAAGCCATAGGCAAACAGGAAGGTGACGATGAGGTTGCCGTATATCACTATCATTGACGATTCGCCCGGTAACGCACGAGCTAAACCCCAATAGCTTAATACTAGTAAAAAGAATGAAAAGAATATTACTTTAGCTGCACTGAAACGGTCGGCTATGAAACCAGCAGCGATGGCGCCAATGATTCGCAGGTAGGCCGCATTTGAGGTCAGTCGAGCAGCTTCCAGCTCATTAAATCCAAGGACCTCTACCGCGTATAGGGAGTAATTGTCTAAGCCTTTATAGGCACAATAGGCGCAGACGACTATACCTGCCTGAGCCCATACCTGTGGTTTGCGGGCTACCTCAAAAACACCCGAAAACGATTGTACAAAGGACGGCTTTTCAGCCAAGGGGGCAGCTGAATCAGGC
Organism: uncultured Arenicella sp.; assembly: GCA_905479805.1. Classification (GTDB taxonomy): domain Bacteria; phylum Pseudomonadota; class Gammaproteobacteria; order Arenicellales; family Arenicellaceae; genus Arenicella. The sequence continues at coordinate 13,259 of CAJQNY010000163.1, read as the reverse complement.
GTAGGAATAATGAACCAAACGAGTAATGCTGCTAATAATGTAATTGCGGAGTAAAAGTAGATAACCGTTTGTAAGCCCACAGTTCGTTGAGCATCGGTGGTGAGAGCCACATCTGTTGGCAACAGCCAAGTCAGCAACAGTACCGCAACACTGGCGCTGCCGGCGGCCATTAATCCCCGGCCGCCGTCTAATATTCCAAATGCCTGACCCTGAGACTGTTCACCGCCCAGGTCTCTAGTGGCTCGAATCATCGCAGCCCAAAAAAGTAGGATAGTCGTTGCACCCCAATATCCGTATAAGAGCGTCATCCCCATCGCGTCTGGAATTCTCGACATCACTAGCCCACCGATTGCGGTTGCAATTAATGAGGTGGACATCAACGTTCTTGCCGAATAGCGATCAGCGATCACGCCACCCAGGAAATACGAGATCATGGCCGCCACGCCATATACCGCAAATACATCGCCGAGCTGAGTATTAGTGAACTGGAAGACTTCTAATACGGTCGGGCGAAAAAACCGTGGCAAGTGAAAGGCTAAACTGAAGTTTGCCTCAGCGGCGAAAACCAGTGCAAAAATAATTAGAAAACGTGAGCGTTGTGAACTAACGGGTGGTGTCATAGGCTGTTTCCAGTATAAGTCAGCAATGATAGTGGCGTACTAGAACTAAAAAGACAACGAAATCATGTATCCCCTTAAGTTAACAAAGGGCTCACAGCTATTTTATGATTAAATTGTTAGCTGGGGTTTATCTACTAGGCATACAACTCTTCACCTCTGGCCCACATGGCGTGGAATCCAACAGGTACTCGGTGAGGTAATCTAATTCTGGCGATTGGCCCTGTGGTGATATCTCTTGCGTTGAAGATTAAACACCAAGAAGACCAGTCGTTGCCATCGGTTATCAGATTAATGACATAGCCATCGTCTTCATCATCATTACGGGTCGCTCCTAGACGTGGCGCAAAAACGGCTTCGCTGCCATACACTCCCTCACCATAATTCCAACGTTGTGATTGGCCACTATCATTATTGTATTTAACTAAGCCGTTGAACCGTAAGGTTGCGCCGCCATCTTCATGTAATGGAATATATTGATGGTAGGCGTATTTGCTTTTTATCCCATGAAACAAAGGGTTTGATTTATTAAATTCGGTATTCAGGTCATCAAGAGGGCCTTCTCGGACTTCGCCTGTTTTGAGGTTAAAACGCCAGCGATAGTTATGTGCTTCGAGCCTCATATAGGCCAACATGTGGGAAAGGTCGCCTTCTTCGGGTTTGGCGCTCGGCATTGGATTGATTGATCTGCAACCATCCATAATCACCCAATCGCCTTCTTCCCAAGCATTGCTAGTATGCAACACGAAGCAGGGCTCACAATCAAACCAAGTTACCTTGGTGCCAAGCCGAGGAATTAATCCAAAGCGCGTAGGAAGGTCTCGATGAAATTCCAGGAGCCGCATTTTGTGTTGCTGCAATACCTTCGGGTTATGGAAAAGCGGGTGATCGTGCAATATTGCATGACGACTTGTGAAGGTGATCTCATGAGGTAATCGTGGGCCCGGTAAATCGATAGGTACTTGGTGCTTTAAAGTACCGTCTGGATTAGCAACACCGTAGGTCATATAGGGCGGCTCGTCACCGTAATCGAAAAAGAACATTTCGCCCGTCTCCCAATCAACCCGAGTATGTGCTGACAATCTTCGGCTTAAAGTGCTTGGAGATTGAAACTCTCCTGTGTTTTCTAAGCTCAGTGGGTCCATGCTATAGGGCTGGCCCGCGTTGTACCAAAGAGTAATCAATTTACCATTGTGCAATACCACATCGGTGTTCGCCGTATCCTTAATTGGCGAATTGGGAAGATCAAAATCGAATGGGCCCATCACGCCAGGCCATATTGATTCCTGCTGGCGTTGTTCTTCGGACAAACACGCCGTCTGAATCATATTGCTTTTATAGGATGCTTTACCATCCTTGATAAATACGCCGTGCACCATTCCGTCACCGTCGAAGGGGTGGTATCGATTTTTAGGTTTGAATTCAGGGTTAGGGCCATTGCGATAGTAAGCGCCGTTTAAATCCTTGGGTATCTCTCCGATCACTTGCATGTCGTCTGCTCGGGCATTCGTGTGAACGGTGGGAGCGTAAACGCCGTGCAAGTATGGGTTATCCAGCTCGAGTACCCAGGTTGGCGCATCGTCGACCAAAAGATTTGGGCCTAAGCAGTGTTCAGAAAGTGGCAGGTTGGCGTATGACATCGGTGAATCCTATTGCTGGTACTCGGTATTTTGACGCCGTCATCGGCGGCGGATAGTCAGCATATAAAAATATGGTCTCTTTATGCAAGTAATAAAGTAAGAAAAGTACGTCAAGGTAGTAATGAACCGTGCATTTAGTTGCGCATGTCGTCAGTTTTAATTAGCATAAGGTTCGTTTATAAAAGTCTCTTAGATACACTACGGCCACTTCGAAAAGATGTCTCTCATTAAAAACCTTAGAATACCCGTCATCCAAGCCCCTATGTTTTTGATATCTGGCCCGGATATGGTGATTGCGGCCTGTCGCGCGGGCATTGTGGGGTCTTTTCCAGCGCCGAATGCTCGTACTATTGAGGACTTAGACAGTTGGTTGTCGGTAATTACCACAGCCCTAAGCAATGACAAAGATGCTGCCCCCTGGGCAATCAATCTGATCATGCATCGCACTAATACACGTAAAGAAGAGGACTTAGAATTAGCGATTAAATATAAAGCTCCAATCGTTATTTCGGCGTTAGGAAGTCCTAAAGAAGCGGTGGAGAAAGTGCATAGTTATGGCGGAAAAATATACGCTGACGTTAATTCCCCCAGTTTTGCTCGTAAAGCGGCTACTACCGGAGTTGATGGACTCGCGTTGGTTTGCAGCGGAGCCGGTGGTCATACGGGTCAAATCTCCCCTTTTGCATTTGTAGAAGAAGTTAGATCATTTTGGGATGGCGAGGTTATTCTCTCAGGCGCTATCAGCTCAGGGAGAGCAATACGCGCGGCGCAAGTCTTAGGTGCAGATTATGTTTACATGGGAACTCGATTTATTCCCACCAAAGAAAGCCTCGCGGCCGATGCTTATCAGCAGATGATTGTTGACTCAAATTCCGAAGACATAATCTGTTCTGATTCTATTACCGGGGTAAAAGCGAATTGGATGAAGGCGAGTTTAGAAGCTGCTGGCTATGATTCAAACAATATGCCGATTGCAGCTAACATTGATTTCGCGGCGGCGGCGAGTGATCATAAAAAATGGAAAGACATTTGGGCGGCGGGCCAAGGTGTGGGGACTATTAACGAACGCCTAAGTATCGCTGACCTAATAGAGCAGTTAGAACACGAGTATTTGCAAGCAGGAGCTTTCTAAAAGCATTTCATTGAAAACAGCCATTTAAAAACAACACCTAGAAAACTAGCTAAATATGATTACATCTTCAGCAGATCGAATTAAAGAATACACCGACAAGGGTTGGTGGGCAGACGATACTTTTCATAGTCTTGTTGAGTCGACTAGTCGGCTTGATCCTGAACGATTGGCTGTCGCAGACCCACCCAATAAGAACGATCTAAGCGGTGGGCTAGCAATGCGTTTGTCTTACGGAGACTTAGATGTTGCGGCTAATCATTTGGCTGAGCAGTTGTTAAGCGCAGGGGCTGAGATCGAAGAGACGCTGATAATACAGCTGCCAAATGTCGTAGAGCTGGTAGTCAGTTATTTAGCGGCAAGCAAGATAGGTGCAATTCTGTCACCCATCCCGGTACAGTATGGAGCGCATGAGCTGACATCCATTAGCAAAGTGTTAGGGGCGACAAAGATTATAAGCTGTGCTTCCTTTCGCGGAGAGTCTCTTGCTTCAACTGACAGTGATCTTACTAAGCTTTTATTTGGAGGCGGTTCATCCAATCTTCGACTTTCAATTTTGCTAGACCGCTCGGATACAGGAACCCCATTGCTGGACCAACATCGACAAGATCACGCGTCGGTGATTGGTAATGCCAATAGTATTTTCACGATTTGTTGGACGTCTGGTACAACGGGTACGCCTAAGGGCGTGCCACGATCTCACAATATGTGGTTGGCGACAACGAAATCAGAGGTTCAAGCTTGTGACTTTAAGCCCGGTGATCGGCTGCTAAACCCTTTCCCGTTGATAAACATGGCGGCGTTGGGTGGCTTTCTTTACCCTTGGGCGATGTTTGGTTGCAGCCTATATTTGCATCACCCTCTAGACCCAGCCATATTTTTGCAGCAGTGTCAGGAAGAGAAGATTAATTTCACTATTGCACCGCCTGCGCTACTAAATCAATTGGCTCAATCGCCTGAGATGTGGCAGCAATTTGATTTTAGCGCGCTACGTCGTATTGGTTCGGGCTCAGCGCCGTTAGCGCCCTCAATGATCGACACGTTTTCGAGAGTCTACGGTAAGGAGATCATCAATTTTTATGGTTCTAATGAAGGGATATGTTTGTTGGCGGATACCCAAACTGCACCTACACCAGAGCAGCGTGCCAGCATGTTTCCACGTTTAGGAATGGTGGGTCTACCATGGCAAGGCGAAGCATTTAATTTCGCAAAAACCAAAGTTGTAGATACCACTACGGGTATAGAAATCTTAGAGGCGGGTATACCTGGAGAGCTTATGTTCGCTGGGCCGACAATTTTTGATGGCTACTATGATGGGGATAACGGCTCGTTTAAAAAAGCTGAAGGCTCTTTCGAAAAAGCTGAAGGCTCTTTCAAAAAAGCTGAAGGCTCTCCTAGCGACGATGGGGTTTTTGATGAGGATGGCTATTTTCATACCGGTGACTTAGTCGAAATTTGCGGTGAGCAAAATCGTTATTATCGGATAGTGGGCCGGTGTAAAGACATAATCAATCGCGGTGGAATGAAGATTTCTCCCAGCGAGATAGACCAAGTTCTAGAAGGAATGCCAGGGCTTAAAGAAGTGGCTGTGTGCGCTTACGCTGATGATCGTTTGGGTGAGAAAGTGTGTGCTTGTATAGTGCCGATTGATAAAGAGGAAACACCAGATCTCGCCGCGATGGTTGCCTATCTTGAACACTGTGGTTTGGCGAAATACAAAATGCCAGAACGACTTGAAGTATTCGATGCCTTGCCGCGCAACCCCATGGGGAAAGTATTACGTTTTGAGCTTTCCGATTCAATTTAAACAAACTAATTAGTTCTAACGTTTAAAATTTGAAACTAATATTACTAAAACTAACTAAACCGAACCTCAAGAGCCGATGTTATGACCGCGTCTATACTGTTCTATTTTGATTTTTCTTCTAGCTATTCATACATCGCACAATCACGTGTTGCGGAAATTGAACAGCGGACGGGTGCTCGTGTCGAGTATCGGCCCATTGTGTTGGGAGCGGTTTTTCATCACTTGCAACATTCTGTACCGCCCGCAGATTCGGTAAAAATGAGTTATTTGAATCGCGATTTGCAACGCTTGGCGCAGCGTGCAGGAGTTGTGTATAAAACGCCTCCGATGTTTCCCTTTAATGCGATGGAATCAATGCGAATATTTTATGCCCTAGATGCAGTAAACCAGGATGCGGCGAGAACGTTCGCAAATGCTGTGTTTGCCGGGGCCTACGCTGAGGGCTTGGATATGTCATCCGTTGAAAACGTTTCCTTAGTTTTAGGCAGGTTGGGTGAAGATCGAGATTCAATAGTGGGCGATGATTCATTTGCGTTAGCAAAGGCAAGGTTAAAAGAAGAAACTCAAAGGGCTATTGAATCGAATGTGTTCGGTGCACCATCATTTGTTTGCGGTGATGAGTTGTATTGGGGAGCGGATCGCATCGAAATGATGATTGAGGATATTACTTAATCATCTTGTCTCTGCAACAGCGCGTATTAGAAGTAACGAATAATAGAACTAGTGTTTAATGGGAATAACGTTTAATAGGAATAACTATGACTACCTCATCCATAACAGCGTCAGCAACCGTAATGCAAGATAACCCGGTTTACTTACTGGGCGGATCACAAACCGATTTTTCACGGAATTGGCATCGTGAAGGTTCGAATATCTTCGGCATGTTTAAAGAAGTGCTGAATGACGCGGTAGATTCCGTGGGGATAGAGCCAGAACAAATAGAAGTTGGCCATGTGGGAAATTTTGTAGCTGAACTGTTCGCTGGTCAGGGTTTGTTGGGTGGGTTTTTTGGGCATGTATATCCAGAGCTTGCTAGCCTTCCCACGAGCCGCCATGAAGCTGCTTGTGCTTCGGGGTCGATGGCTGCGCTGGCCGCCATGTCTGATATCCAAGCCGGCCATTATGGTCTGGCCTGTGTTGTTGGCGTTGAACTAATGCGTAACGTACCGGGTCAAACAGGTGCGGAATATCTCGGGGCTGCCACCTGGAATGGGCTTGAAGCGCAAGGCAGCGATTTTCCGTGGCCCTATATGTTTGATTTATTGGCACAGGAATATGATCAACGTTACGGCATGAATTTCGATAGCCTTAAGCTGATCGCGAAGAATAACTTCGATAATGCAAAACGCAATCCGTTATCACAATCTCGCGCATGGCATTTCACTGACGATCACTACACTGATAATGAAGAACTAAACCCAACCATCGAAGGATGTATACGTAAGATGGATTGTGGACAGATTACCGATGGTGCAGCATGCGTATTTCTAGCAAATAAAAAAACGGCGCAAGAGTATGCCGATAAGAACGGCTTGTCTCTTGCTGATATTCCTAGGATAAAGGGCTGGGGGCACCGTTCCGCGCCGCTATTGTTCGCTGAGAAAATGCGCCTCAGCAAAGATCATCAATTGGTGTTTCCTCACGCACGTCAAATGGTGGAAGATACATTGGCGAGGGCAGGGTTTGATTCTGTAGATCAAATAGGTGGCTTAGAGACACACGACTGCTTCACTATTACTGAATACATGGCGATTGATCATTGGGGTATAACCAAACCGGGCGAGAGTTGGAAGGCCGTTGAAGAGGGGCGTATCAATATGGATGGTGATTTCCCGATCAATCCGAGTGGTGGCTTAATTGGTGTTGGCCATCCTGTGGGTGCAACCGGCGTGCGAATGATGTTGGACAGTTTTAAACAGGTTACTAGTCAAGCTGGAGACATGCAGATTCCCGGTGTCGATAACATGGCCACATTTAACGTCGGCGGTAGTGCAACTACCTGTGCTAGTTTTATTATTGGGCATTAGTGCTTAGGACACCTGAAGATATGCACAAACCTGTCTACATCGTTGATGCGATTCGTACTCCCAGAGGGGTCGCAAAAGAAGGCGGAGGATTGAACTCCCTTGCTTCCATAGAACTTATATCTCAATTGTTAGCCGCACTCACAGAGAGAACCGCTTTAACACCACAGCAAGTAGACGACGTATTTCTTGGCTGTGTGAGCCAATATGGTGAACAAGCAGGGAATATCGCCCGTGCATCTCTGCTCTACGCCGGCTGGCCCCATAATGTTCCCGGCCTAAGCCTTAACAGGTTCTGTAGCTCATCTTTGGATGCAAGCTGCTTGGCGGCTGATCGTATTGCATCCGGCACAGCCAGTATAATGTTAGCAGGTGGCGTTGAATCGATGTCGCGAGTCCGAATGTTTTCTGATATCCCTGCCTGGATGACAGACGCCGCCTTAATGGAAAAAACAGGGCTAGTCCCCCTCGGGGAATCGGCCGATTTAATTGCAACTTTAGAAGGATTTTCACGAGCGGATTTGGATCAATACGCGTTACAAAGCCAGCAAAGAGCGCAACTCGCAAGTGAGTCAGGTCGTTTTGATAAATCGTTGATAGCGATGCGCACGGCTGATGGGCAATTATTCGATGCTGATCAAACGATTCGCCCGCAGACGACTTTGCAGACCCTCGAGCAACTATCTCCGGCCTTTGCGGGGCCCGAGATGGCCGAATTGGATCAACGCGTGTTGTCTGGTTATTCAGAAATTGAGAATATTGATCACCAACACACAGCCGGTAACTCACCGGCCATGGCTGATGCCGCTTCTTTGTTGTTGATTGCTAATGAACTAAGTGCCTCGGCACTTAATGTGGCGCCACGTGCCGAAATTATCGGTTTCAAAAGTTATTGCGGGCCGGTTGAGCTTGGATTGACCGGAGGGTTTGAATCGGCGCAGCGTCTACTTAAATCACAATCAATGACCATCGATGATATCGACTTGATAGAGTTTAATGAGTCCTTCGCCGGGCCGACTCTAAAGTTTATTCAAGACATGGGTATAAACGACAGTAAGGTCAACGTGAATGGGGGGGCGATTGCCCTCGGACATCCGATGGGAGCCACGGGCGGTATTTTGATTGGCACCGTATTGGATGAGCTTGAGCGTCGTGACCAAGAAATAGGGATGGTTTGTATCTGTGGGGCGTCAGGGAGTGGTACCGCGATGCTGATAAAAAGAGTTTAGGAGCTTGGCATGGACATAGACAAGGACATAGAAAACGACAGGGCAATGCAGTTTGTTGGGGCTTGGCATCTCAAAAGCTGGACAATCACAGATTCAACTCGGGATAAGATTTCGCACCCATTTGGATTAGCGCCTATTGGCTTGATTACCTACAGTGACGATGGTTGGATGAGTGCTACAGTTTCTAGCGAGCAGCGTGATAGTTTCTCATCTGGTGATAGACTGAGATCTCAGCCAGATAATCGCCTGGCTGAGGCTTATAAATCATATTTCAGCTATACCGGATCCTATGAGCTGAACGAGGATGAAATTACGCATTGGGTAACGATGAGTCTAAACCCCAACATGGTAGGTACTAAGCAAGTAAGGAAGTTCAAGTTTGTGGAAAATCAATTGCACCTGTCAGGCATCGAAAAAAATGAACTAAACACACGAACCCATTCGTTAATTTGGCAGAGATAATTTTAACGCTCTCGTCGAGAGATTCCCAGATTAGTTAAATTGCCTTCCTTCGAAAGACACATCGTGTGCTTCGAGGGTTTGTAAGCATTGATCACAACAGGTTCTTGCTTTTAGATCGAAGCCGCAAGCGTCATGCTTGGCGATGATAGGTACGCCACTTTCTCCGCCGCACCATTTATCCCCCCATTGTAGTAGCCCCAAGAAGAAAGGGTAAAGACCACGCCCCTTGTCTGTGAATACATAGTCGTGTCGTTTAGGTTTTTCTTGGTACGCCTTCATTTCAAAAATACCTTCTGTGGTGAGAAAGCGCAATCTATCGGCGAGTATGTTGGTCGCAACAGGGAGTTCTTTGTGAAATTCATCAAAACGTTTAAAGCCATGAAACGCGAGCGCGACAATATTTGCGGTCCATCTGTCTCCAACAATGTGAATTAAATTCTTATAGAACGGTTTGTTAGAAGGCGCATCCATAATTGAAATAGATGAGCGTCGTCGCACCTTCATTTCTCTCAGGTCTTGGCTCTGTCCAGGGCCTTGGGTGTAACTCACTTGTTCACTCAGTACCTCATTGTTGCATGATCGACAGCGCACAATGGGTGAAAATTCCTTGCCACATAGACTATGGCGAAGAGTGACTTGATCTAATTCAGGGGTGTTGAAAAATGCTCTTTCCCAAGCAATCGCGGCCAGGGCGTTAGGGTATAGATCGTTCGACTTTCTGGTTAGATGATAAGCAGGGCGGTTTGTCTTATCTTTGTTGTTGGTTTTTTTCAAGCAATCGATGTCTTGCAGCCATTGTAGACGTTGCGATAGGACTCCGCGTGACATCCCGCTGGCTGCCAGTAGCTCATTGAAAGTATTCACACCCCAGAATATTTCTTGCAGGATCAGTAAGCACCATTTGTCGCCAATCTGGTCTAAGGCTCGGTTTATAGAACTCGCCCTAGTTTGTAACGTTGCGGCCATTTTTATTCGTTATTTGCCCGAGTATTTAACAGCTTTTTACCCGGATAGCGGCCTTCCAAACGTAGTCCATTTTCGACAATATGCCGACCAGCAACTAAAACATGATCAATACCGGTGGGCTTTAAATAAGGTTTGCCATAGGTGGCGTTGGCGGCAACGGTACTAGGGTCAAAAATGACGATATCAGCATCAGCGCCGACCTGAAGGCGACCCTTTTTTGCAAAGATTGGGCTGGCATTCTCCATCCACTTTGCTTGGTTGTAACTTAATTTTTTGATGGCTTCTGCTAGGCTTAGAATTCCACGCTCTCTAACATAGTGACCAAGAACCCTAGAGAACGTACCGGATATATTGGGGTTGGTCATGATATCCAAATCGAATGCTGGTAGCGCGTCTGTCGATACCATCATGCCTGGCCACCTTAGCGCCGTCTCAACCCAATCCTCTTTTACGTAGTGGTGGTTCACCATGCCGTTAGGATGTTCTTTGGCGTATTTGTTCCAAGTTTCTTCCGTTAACCATTCGCCGGTGGCCACCCATTGAACATCTTCATACGTAATATCAAATATTTTTTGCCAATCACGCCGGCGAAAGACATCAGCTGAAATACTGGTTCCTCCTGCAGCATAAGACAGTGTTTCAGTCGTAATATTGGCGCCATTGGCATTCGCGGTGTCGATCATTTTTAACCACTTGGCCACATTACCCATGGCATTATGGGTAATGTGGCAAACAAATAGTGCCGCCTTGGTCTGAGTTGCAAGCTTAATAGCCTCGAGCAACCCCGCGGGATCACCAGTATAACCTCGACGAACATGTATATAGATTGGTACATTGCGGTCGCTTGCTACTTCGAACAACATTTTCAATTCTGCGTCGCTTACCGCTTCGGTCATGTAATCTAAAAGTACGCCTATGCCTAGCCCACCCTCATCCAAACCTAAGTTCACCAGGTGCCGCATCTCTGTAATCTGCTCAGCCGTTGCTGGTTGGATCCAGGCAGCCCCAGGAACAGTAGTCCCTTTTCTGCCGACGAAAATATAAGGCTGGTCGACCCCTTCTATGACTTTTATGCGAACCGCAAAATGGCCGACTGACGAGCCATAATTAAGCTGAGCTCCCGCTTTGTAGTGTTCTCCATAAAAACTAATTGGGTACGAGCCGGCCTCTAAATCTAATTGGGTGGTAACACCATCTAACAGATTTGCGTGTTGTCCTAAGAGTGTCGGGGTGTGGCTATGCACATCTATAAAACCAGGCGCGACGACTTTATTGGAAGCATCAATCACCCGTTTTCCAGCAAGGGGTTTGGAACTCATAGAAGCAATGCTGCCCTTTATGATTCCTATATTGAGTGTTTCGTCTGTGCCTGTCTCAGGGTCGATTACCCGACCATTGAGGATTACCGTGTCATATTGTGTGGCTGCGTGTGCGCTGTGAAATACACATGTTGCTAACAGGAAACTAATAAGAATTTTTGTTCTAGAAATCTGAATCATCTTTGCATTCGTTGCCCGTTTTGAGGAGAAATCAGTATAGAGTTGCGGCTATGGCTTAGCAAGGTGGGGAGGTGTGTCACTGATCTTGCAAATATTTAATCAGGAATCCGAGTCGGCGAGCCCTCACTCGAAGGAGCGCATGTTAAACTAAAATGATGCTGGGTTTCCATAGCTCAACTTATGATGAATCCAAACCAGTAGTTGATGGGATTATTTTAAAGACTATAGTCGTTGAGTCGACTAGATTTTTTGAGATGGAGGGTTGGGTAACACTCGATCTATCAAAGGCATAACATGACATTTTTAAACTTAAGTAAAAGTCGAGCGCTATATAGGCAACTAGCTTGTTTATGTCTGTGCGCGGTATTTTTTTCTTCTGCTTCTAATGCAGGTGACTTTGCTGCGTTTGACTATATTTCGCCAAAAGGTGCGGCTGTCACCGACGCCAGTAACGCCAAACTCTTAGAGAGCGATAGCTTGGAGAGTTGGGCCATTGCGATTAACCCCCAGTTGAAATTGATAGAGCAAGGTCAATTTTTTGAACTGTTTACTCCGCAAGGAAAGCGTTTGAGTGTCCGTGTAGCGTCTCGTGAAGTTTTGCCAAATGGTGATGTACAGATAGTGGGAGGATTCGATAAGGCTGGTTCGGTGGTATTTACTTTAGGCAAGCAGAGCTATTACGCAAGCATCAATCGAGAAGATATAAGTTTTGCCATTAGCGGCGCTGAGGTGGAGGGTATTATCATCAATAATGCATCCATCCCAACGTCAGATGTGCAATTGGGTGATGATATGCGGTGGCCTGAAGATCACGATATAGAGAAAAAAACACTGCCGGCCCCTAAAGAATTGAACAGATCCGAACCAAATTCAAAGGATGGTGGTACTAGTAAAATAGGAGTGCTTGTTGTTTATTCCAAGGAATTTGAGCAACTATTTTCCAACCCAGAAACACGAATCAACCAGTTAATTGGCTTTAGTAATTCCGTTTTTGACCGAAGCGGTATTTTGATTGAGCTTGATTTAGTGAGGGCTAAACTAGTAAATTTTGATAACTCCGCAAACCTTGGAACATCCTTAAGCCAAGCAACGGATGGCATAGGCGCATTTTCAGGCTTGCATAGATTGCGTGATGTTGTGGGAGGTGATCTAGTTGTCGTGTTACACGGTAGTAGTGGGTTTTCAGCCTCTGGGGTCGCGTGGGTGAATGGTGAGCGAGCCCGGTTTGGCTATTCAGCAACGCGAATTTCTGAGCGCTGCTGTGATTCTGTATTTACTCATGAGCTGGGTCATAACTTGGGTTCAGGCCATGAAAGACTCTCTGTGAACCCTTCGCAACCAAGCCCTTGTCGAGACGTTTTCACGGATTACGCCTGCGGCTACGGGAATAGCGCAAATGACTGGGGCACTATCATGAGTGCCCTAAGTTCTAGAGTCGTAGGTCATCGTTTTAGTAATCCCGACCAGCTGTGTTTAGGCGAGCCGTGTGGCGTTCCAATAGGCAGTCCTAATGCCGCTGACAATCGAACTGCCTTTAATCTTTCGCGCATTAATGTTGCAGCGTTCGAGGAGCCCGATCAACTATCTTGGCTACCTGCAATTGGGAATTTACTCGGTGATGATTAGCAATTACTGAACTTGCTATTATCGTTCGCGCATTCGAATACCGCCATCCATTCTCACGCATTCACCGTTCATATAATCATTTTCAACAAAGTATTGCGCAAGCTGTGCAATTTCGTCGGGTTTGCCAAGTCGCTGTGGGTAGAGAACACTGGATTCCAACGCTTGATAAACATTCTCCGGCATTGCTTCAAATAGTGGCGTGTGAATAAGCCCTGGGACTATCGTGTTTACACGTATTCCTAAGGATGCTAGATCTCGAG
>CAJQNY010000162.1 GCA_905479805.1 uncultured Arenicella sp. | reverse complement strand
GGAACTCTTGATTTCAGGAACTCTTGATTTCAGGAACTAAGGGGTTGGTTGGGGTGAAATAAATAAGGGAATATATTTTGGGGGTAAATAACGATGTCCTTGGCATTTCAGGATAAGTTTAGCGTTCAAACTAGTGGGCGTGGTTTATTAGAGATCACGCCCCATTTGAATTCGGCAATAAGAACATCCGGTATAAAGGCCGGAACTATGCACGCGTTTATTCAACACACCAGTGCTTCACTGGTGGTGACGGAGAACGTGGATCCCAGTGTATTAGAAGATATGGAAACGATCATGTCTAAGGTCGTCATCGATGCGCACAATGATTATACGCATACGGCGGAAGGTGGTGATGATATGGCAGCGCATGCTCGCTCTGCGTTGACTCACAGCGATCTCACAATACCTATCATGCACGGGCGTCTAGCCTTGGGAACATGGCAAGGTATATTTGTTTGGGAGCACCGCTACCGACCACACGAACGCAGTGTGGTGGTGACGATTAGAGACTAGTCTTTCTTGGCTAGTTAGTCGTTTTCAATTCGAAAACAATTTCTATTTCGACTGCCCAATTTGCCGGAAGCACCATGCCGACTGCGGATCGAGCATGGCTTTGCCCGTCGAATAATGTGTTTAGGAAGTGGGTGGCCCCGTTGATGACACCCGAGGTGTTGTCAAAGCCCTCAGCCACATTGACCATCCCTAGCATTTTAACCACACGGCTGATTTGATTTACGTCGGCTACGGCGCCCACAGCTTGTAAGCAACGATAGGCACACAGTTCTGCTGCCTGATACGCAGTTTCCAGATCAATGTCAGCGCCCACTTTGCCTTTATAAGAAAGATCATCCAGACCTGACACTTGCCCTGATGTGAACACTAAATTGCCAGTTTGTACCGCTTGGTGAAAATCGAATACTTCGAGTTTTGCTGGCGAATATTCGTATCCAAGCGTAGTTAATTTGTCAGTTAGTGTCATATCCAATCACCTCAATTCATTAAGGTCGAGAGCGTATATCAACTGATTTAATTGCGCATGGATTTATTGTAAACCACTGTTCACATTTGCGAGCTCGCAACTTAACTAAGCCGTTATCCCGCGTTCTTCATGGCATCTTTATACATACTGTTGACCGGGTTGCTAAAGACTTTACGAACCTGATCTTCAAATAAGCTAAGTGAAAGCTTTGGTTTGGTGGCATCAAACGCTGGGTCATCGTAGAGATCGACAAACCGTTTAGTGTGCTCGAAATATTCAGAATCATTGAAATTGTCGCGCATATTGCGATCCAATCCTAAATAATGAAAAAAGTTGTAACCTTGGAAAATACCGTGATGCTTTACCATCCAGTGGTTAGCGTCACTCACAAACGGTTGTAAGATAGCCGCCGCGACATCTGGGTGGTTGGTGCTGCCGAGTGTATCGCCAATGTCGTGCAGAAGTGCACAGACGACATATTCATCATCTTCGCCTGCTTCTGCGGCTAATTCTGCAGTTTGTAGGCAATGCTGCAGACGATCAACTGGGAAACCGCCGTAGTCATCGTTGAGTAAATCCATGTGGGCCAAAATTCGATCCGGCAGGCCAGCAATGAAACCTAATTGCTCATTCATAATTAGCTGCCAATCTTCTTGGGTGCTTACGGACATTTTATTGAAATCGGCTCTCATGATTTTTTCCAGAATTAAGTTTTCGAACTCTAAGAATACACCAATGTGCACGAGTAGAAAAATCAGGGTTTGCAAAGATGATCTCAGGTGACACAGGCGATCGATATCGGCATGTTACTATCCTCGGCATGAACAGAAAACTCCACAGTTATACAATTGCCGTATCGGCACTGATTGGCATGTTTAGTGCCTATTTTGATCAACATTTATTGTTCTCAATCTTCAAGCCCTTGACGACCATTTTAATTATTCTATTTCTGGTCTTTAATCGAGCAGACACCACTAAATACACCATTATGGTGGTTATCGCATTGATCGCTTGTTTAGGCGGTGATGTGCTGTTGCTGAATGAGGCGCATTTTGCCTTTGGCTTAGGTTCTTTTTTGTTAGCTCACCTGTTGTTTGCGTATCTTTTTTACTGCATGCGCGGCGAAAAATTGGTGTGCTGGCCGTTGCTACCATTGGTAGTTATTACCGGTGGCTTCTATCACCTTCTGTTACCGCATTTAGGTGACCTCGGGGTTCCGGTGGCGGTGTATCAATGTTGCATTGTGGTTATGGCCTGGCTGGGTATTAATGTCTACCTAAGCCGTAAAAATAACATAGGTAAAGAACTCGCCATTGCGGCACTGTTATTCGTTTTTTCAGATAGCATCATCGCCGTCGATAAGTTCTTGTCACCATTCGACTTTTCAATCGTTATTATTTTAACCACCTATTGGTTATCAATATTTATGATTGCCAAAGTATTTACGCAACCTAAGGATGTATTGATCGAGCGATAGATCGCAGTAGCCTCAGCACAAGAGAATAATTTGAAAAAGACAGTGAAAATTCTAATCATGGCGCTCGGCTTGATCTTGTTAGCCACTGCAGCGTGGTTATATAACCCGCTTCCACAAAACCCCAACGCAGAACAGTTAGCCCAAGCGGCACAAAACTACGACGTCGAAATTATTCGTGACAATTGGGGTGTTCCGCATATCGTGGGTGTGCGTGATGCTGATGTGAGTTTTGGCTTAGCGTACGCACACGCCGAAGATGACTATGAAACAATTCAGGAAACCATAGCGGCGACACGTGGAGTACTTGCGAGTTATCGTGGCAAAGGCGCGGCCGTCACAGATTACATCGTTGCACTATTGGGTGTTTGGGACACTCTAGATCAACGGTATCAGAATGATGTTCCTGAAGATGTAAAGGCTATTGCCAGGGCCTATGCAGCAGGGCTAAATCTATATGCCTCGCGCAACCCAGATAAAACATGGCAAGGCCTGGCTCCATTCTTGGCCGAAGATGTGATTGCCGGCTTCGTATTTAAAACACCTTTCTTTTATGGGTTGGATCAGGTTTTGCTTGGTTTGGTTGATGATGAGCGTCAGGTGGAAATTGCCTTGGACCCCAACGGAGCGGAAACTAGTTGGATGTTAAGACCGAAATCGAACGTGGAGTTGGGATCAAACGGTATTGCCGTCAACGCTGCGCGTTCGGGAGACAATACAACTCGCTTGCTTATTAATTCACATCAGCCTATGACTGGCCCAGTTGCATGGTATGAGGCTCATTTAATATCGGGGCAGGGACTTGATATCAGCGGTGGATTGTTCCCGGGCACGCCCGTGGTGCTGCATGGTTATAATCGTAATCTTGCTTGGGCTAACACCGTGAACCATATCGATTTATCGGACACTTATGTGCTCGAAATTAACCCTGAGAACGCAAGTGAATACAAGTTGGATGGTGAGTGGCGCCAATTTGAAGAATCTGAAGTCATCATTCCAGTAAAGCTGTTCGGCCCGTTTAGATATATGGCGAAAAGAGCCCTACTTAAAACCGTACACGGACCGGTTGTCCAAAACAAGAAAGGCCATTTTGCATTGCGCTACGCAGGGATGGGCGAGATACGTCAGCTCGAACAGTACTATCGCTTAAATCAAGCACAAGACTTAAATGGCTTTATGAGCGCCATGGGCATGAACGCGCTGCCAAGTATTAATTATGTCTACGCAGATAAGGAAGACAATATTGGGTTTATTCATAATGCCCAGTATCCAAAGCGCAATGATGCGTGGCAGTGGGGTAAAGATATGCCTGGAGATCGTTCTGAGCTCATCTGGCAGGGCTATCATCCGTTTTCCAGTGTGCCACAGTTAATCAACCCACAAAGCGGTGTGTTATTTAACGCGAACAATACGCCCTACAGCGCAACCGATGGCCCGGATAACCTACGCCACGAAGACTTCCCTCAATCGATGGGCTTGGCTGAAAACCAAACCAATCGCTCTCGTCGTTTGATCGAGCTCGTTCCTACTTATCCGAGTCTAGGTAAAGATGCGCTACTTGAATTGAAGTTTGATACCTTTTATGCCAAAGACTCCAACTACTTTAAGATCATTCAAAAAGTAATAAAGCTTGATATGAGTGATGATACCGACTTGCAGGCCGCGCAAGATTTACTCAGAGAGTGGGATGGAGACACTGCCAAGGACAGTCGACAAGCGGCACTGGCGATACTATTGTTGAGAAAAATCTATCGCTCTGAAACGCCAGATGATCATTCGCCTAAGCAACTCATAGCCGCCACACAATGGGCGAGTGATTACTTGTACGCAAAACACGAGCGCCTAGACCCTGAGTGGGGCGAGGTGAACAGGTTTATTCGCGGAGAAGTTAACATGCCGATCGACGGCGGCCCGGATATTCTACGCGCTATCTATTCGTATGGCTTAGCAGAACATGAGCCTGCTTATGCGACCCACGGCGACACCTGGATGGCATTAGTCGAATGGGATGAGGACGGAGAATTGTCGGTGGATACTTTACACCAATTTGGCAGTGCAACATTAGACAAGAGCTCGCCACACTATAGTGACCAGGCCGCCATGTTTGCCAATAAAAAGTGGCGTAAATCGTTAATGGATCTTGAAGAGATTCGGGCGGTTTCTGAAAGAAGTTATCGTCCGTAAACACTTATTGAATTCTAAAAAACTAACAGGCTAAATTTCTAAAAACGGAGTTAGCTATGCTAAAGTTATCGGCAGAAGTACTTTATTAGCCATCACTTGGAGAAATAATAATGGCAACAGATACTAAGTTACCCATCTCATTTTGGATTATTGGCGTGCTCGTTTTGATATGGAATGCCATGGGAGTCATGGCGTTTTTCGCAGACATCAATCAAACACCTGAAGACCTAGCCAAACTAGGCTCTGCTATGCAGTCAATGTATGAATCCCGCCCGGCTTGGGCACTCGGCGCATTCGCCGTTGCCGTATTTGCAGGTTTAGCGGCTAGTGTATTGTTGTTGATGCGCCGCAGCCTCGCCACTAATGTGTTTATCCTTTCCTTGGCCGCAGTATTAGTTCAGCAACTTTATTCGTTTGGGATTGCTAAGGTACAAGATATTGGTGGAAGTGAAGTGCTGATGTTTCCAGCGCTAATTGTCATCATTGAAGTGTTTTGTATCTGGTATTCAAAGTCCTGTACCAAGAAAGGTTGGTTGAGCTAACGCTTGACTAATAAAGGGTAAATAGCAAAAAAACAGGAGCAACAATATTTCTACATTACATATAGAACCCAGCGGTCAGGCGTGTGGCGCAGTCGTCACAGGTCTTGACTTAAGTGAACCATTGACTGGGCAAGAAATAGCTGAGGTGCGTGCCGCTTGGCTCACACATCATGTGTTAAGTTTTCCTGATCAAGACATTTCAGATGATGCCCTCGAGCAATTCACACTATCATTCGGCCCGTTTGGCGAAGACCCATTCATCGCTCCTATCGAAGGGCGTAATAATATTATTGCGGTGCAACGCGGGGCAGATGAAACCGCCCCGATTTTCGCAGAAGCTTGGCACACCGATTGGAGCTTCCAAGCCGTTCCTCCAGCGGGTACTTGCTTATATGGAATCACCATTCCCCCGACAGGCGGCGATACGCTATTTGCCGATCAACACAAAGCATGCTCGGAAATGCCGGAGGAAATGCGAGCGCGCTTTTCAGGTCTTAATGCGATTCATTCTGCCACACTCGCTTATGCAAAAGAGGGGGCCTATGGTGAAGAGGATGATCAGTCTCGTAGCATGGACATCCGGCCATCGGACGATGCTAACGCCACTCAAATTCACCCATTGTTAAGGCCACACCCTGAAACGGGTGAACTGACAGTCTACGGAACCGCAGGATATATCATTGGCTTTGAAGGTATGTCACAAGAGAAAGCACTACCGCTCTTGATGGAGCTACAAGAATGGCAAGCTCAAGACCAATTTGTATATCGGCATAAATGGCAGGCAAACAACCTAGTCATGTGGGACAACCGATCCGTGTTGCATAAAGCAACCGGTGGTTACGAAGGCCATGCACGGTATTTGCACCGAACTACTATTGGGGAACGAGTGAGCTAAGACCGAAGGCACACCCTTTTCTCAAATTCAGATCGATGTTTTCAATTTTAGCCTTGGTAGTGAAATCACACTCTCTAAATATCTAAATCGGTTGTTACTGATCGTTTTACTCAGCCACCAGCCTTTGGATTACATTGGGATCTTGCATTGCATCCCAGAATCCTGATTCCTTCAAGCGCGAGGTAGAAATTTCCATTGTCCTGCAGGATTCCATTAAACTTATTATGGTTCGGTCATTGCCTGTCAGTTCTTTCGGGAGCGAGCTTTGATCACTTAATTGACCGATTGAAGTGATGGGTTGTTTCGCATCTTTCTCTAACGCGGCTACGTATGCTTCTGCTACTTTTCTTCCTTTGGCATTTTCGATACCTGTAAGAACACAAGCTGACGCAGTGCGGATCTCTTCATCCCATGTCCAGTCTGGCATTTTTCCAGTCAGTTCCGGTACTCGACTTAGGTAGAACGTACCTTGTTTCTCGCCCATGATTTCTGTTGCTGTTTCTAGCCTATCTAAGAGGTCGTCGGCAAGCACGCTGCTTGATAATACGAGGGCGGTAAGTAATCCAGAAAAGCGAAATATGTTCATTGTTAGCTCGGTCCATTAGAGTGATAAGTCCTAAGTTTAACAACGATATTGAGTTGGATCACTTAACTTTATTTCATTTTGATGGTCCTTTGCGTAGGATAGGGCAGAATTCTGCAATAATTTAGCTGCCATTTTTAACCATTTCCCAGTCTAGAAGAGAATTATGAATAAGATCATGAAAGCCTTACCAGCCAGCCTGTTGACGACAATATTGCTGTTCACATCAACATTTTCAAACGCCGCAGATCGGGTCACAGGAGCTTCTTTCGCGACTCGTTCGCCAGTGTTAGCCACTCAAGCGATGGCGGCTACCTCACAACCTCTGGCTACGCAGGTTGCGCTGGACGTGATGAAAAAGGGCGGCAATGCCATCGATGCAGCAATTGCTGCAAACGCGATGTTGGGGCTTGTAGAGCCTACCGGAAACGGTATGGGTGGTGATTTATACGCCATTGTTTGGGATGCAAAAACCGAGAAATTGTATGGTTTGAATGCGTCGGGAAAATCGCCGAAGTCGCTGACTCGGGAATGGTTTATTGAGAATGGTCACACTTCAATTCCATCACACGGCCCGTTGCCTGTGTCAGTACCCGGTGCCGTCGACGGTTGGTTTATGTTACATGATCGCTTCGGCAAGTTACCGATGAAAGATAACTTGGCACCGGCGATAGAATACGCGAACAATGGTTTTCCAGTATCACAACTAATTGCCTATTACTGGGGGCGGTCAGTTCCGATTCTTTCAAAGTGGCCAGGGTTCAAAGAACAATACACCTTAGACGGCGAGGCGCCCGAAGAAGGCGAAATCTGGCGCAACAAAAATTTAGCTAACACCTTAAGTATATTGTCTGAAGAGGGCAGAGATGGGTTCTATAAAGGCAAGATTGCCCGCACCATTGCTGATTACATGTCTGAGAATGGTGGTTTTCTCAGCTACGAAGATTTAGCCAGTCACAGTGGAAAATGGGTAGAGCCTGTCAGTACTAATTACCGTGGTTATGATGTGTGGGAATTACCGCCAAATGGGCAAGGCATTGCCGCCTTACAAATTTTGAATGTGCTAGAGCAGTTTGATATTGCTGAGATGGGTCACGATTCAGCTGAGTATGTACATCTGTTTACTGAAGCGAAGAAGTTGGCGTTTGAAGATCGCGCGAAATACTATGCTGATTCTGAGTTTAACAAGATTCCTGTCGATGAACTGATTTCTAAAAAGTATGGCAAGCGACGAAGCAAGCTGATTAACCCAGAGCGCGCATCCAAAGAATTTAAAGCGGGCGACGTTAAGCTGGAGAAGGGCGATACCATCTACCTAACCACTGCAGACTCTGCAGGCAATATGGTTTCGCTCATTCAAAGCAATTATCGTGGCATGGGGTCTGGTATGACGCCTCCTGGCTTGGGCTTTATTCTGCAAGATCGCGGTGAACTATTCTCCTTGGAAGAAGGTCACTTTAATTCATTTGCTGGCGGCAAGCGGCCTTTTCATACCATTATTCCTGCCTTCATCACCAAGGATGACAAGCCATGGATGAGTTTTGGGCTGATGGGCGGTGCTATGCAACCACAAGGTCATGCACAAATTGTGGTAAACATGATTGATTTTGATATGGATATTCAAGCTGCTGGCGATGCGCCTAGAATTCACCATACGGGGTCTTCGCAACCCACCGGTGAAAAAATGATCGACGGTGGAACTTTAAACTTGGAAACGGGCTACCCTTACTCAACGATTCGCCAGTTAATGCGCATGGGGCACAAAATTCAATTTGCTAATGGCCCCTATGGGGGATACCAAGCGATTCGTTTGGCAGAGAATGGCGTGTATTGGGGAGCGACAGAATCACGTAAGGACGGGCACGCAGCGGGTTACTGAATGCACGGGTGAGTCCAAATAGTGCTAGGGCCTATTACGCCCTAAGTTATCGTGGCTTTCTACCCAGTCACCTGCGATAACTGCTGAGGCGAGTGAGAGTTCGCCTGCCAGCACTGTTGCTGCACATACTTCGGCGAGCTTTAGTGCTTTATCTTGGCCATAGCAATCCATCAGTTCGAGACATTCACGTTGCGTAGCGAGGCCTGTACCGCCTCCGTAGCTGGCTACAATGACGGAAGGTAAGGTGATGGACCAATACAGGTCTCCATTGTCCAATAAATCAACATAAACAATGGCGGCTTGAGATTCCGCTATATTGGCCGCATCTTGTCCGGTAGCAATAAAAATGGCTGCCAAACCATTGGCCGAGTGAGCGCCATTGTTGGTAGTCCCGGCCAACATTCCACCGACATTGGAGACTTGTCTTGCTGCGAACAGCGATTTTGTGTCGGTATGCATGAGCCGTTTTAGATCAGCGTTGGGTATGACGGCCTCCGCAACGACTCGAGCCCCGCGAGAGTGCAGGGTGTTTAAGTGAGAATGCTTTTTATCGGTGTCGATCGCTCCTGAGAGGGTATAGCGGTTTGCGCCTGGGCAGTTCTGCATGATCCATTCACAGGCTGCAAAAGTAGCCTTGCCACACATGTTTTGTCCTGCAGCATCACCAGTGGTGTAGTTGAAACGCGCAAAGCGCATTCTAGAAACCCCGTATTGCTCAATATGAGAGAGCTTACCAACGGATGTAGTCGCTTCAGCCGCGCTACGTATGCCGTCCATATTACTGGTTAACCAATCTCCAAAGTCTCGAGCGTCACGTGCGTCGTCAAAATGAAACACAGGTGCCCGCTGCATATAGCGTTCGATAACCGTTGTTTTTACGCCGCCAACTTCTGACAATAAGCGCATGCCGCGGCTATAACTGGCTACCAACGTTCCTTCGGTGGTTGCCATGGGAACATAGAAATCACCTTGTGCGTGCTCTCCATTAATCTTTACAGGGCCTGCAAGCCCAATGGGCACTTGTGCCATACCGATGGGGTTCTCAATATTTCCGGCGAGGCTTTGTAAATCGCCAGACATCGTACCAACGTGCTTCAGTTCTACTCCCGATTGTTCTTTAACGAAGTCTTGGCGTTCCTTAATCGCATCGCTAGAGTAGTTATTTGTTTTATTTCGAGGAATGCGCTGGGCGCGTATTGGCTTCGGTTCGCTCATAATCCGGTCTGGCTCTAGGGTGCTGAAGGTTAGAAGAGATGCCAGCTTAACCTTCAATGCACTATAAGGCAAAGTCCAATCTAGGCGGCCCCGCTAATGTTAAGAGAAGACAGATCAGGTATAGGATATAACCTCAATTTCAACACCATCTTCTAAGTCAAAGTAAAATCGCCGGCCGGGCTCATAGTCACCATGGTTGGTGGTGGCTAGACCAGAGGCCATAACGCGACGCTCGATCTCATCCAGATCGTCCACAACAACCCCAACGTGATTGAGATTGGCGATATTAAGATGTGATCTAGGCTCGTTTTCTTCTACCTCGGCAGGTGCATACAAGGCCAAATATGTGCCGCCGTTGCCTGGAGTTCCTAAGTGAACGGTATAGCCTATATCGAGTGAGGGGCCAGACCAGCGGACTTCCCAACCAAATATGTCAGCGAGCAGTTTAGCGGTTGAATCAGGGTTCCTGACCGTAAAATTTGTGTGTTCAAGGTAGGCATTCATAGTGCGCTCCAACAGTGTATTTTGTTAATCGAAGTGCTAGTCTAATACCTCAAGTTAACTTGAGGTCAAGTGCTTTCCACAGGTAATTAAAAATGAAAAATGATCCGTTATTGAGTATTGGTAATATTGCTAAGCGAACCGGGAGTAAGGTGTCGGCGATTCGCTTTTATGAGAGTGAGGGCCTGGTGCCATCAATTCGGAATCCCGGCGGGCATAGGTTGTTCCATCGCTCCATGATCAGGCGAATTTCTTTTATCTTGATTGCACAAAACCTCGGTTATTCTCTTAGTCAAATTAAAGGAGCGCTGGCTAAATTACCTGAAGAGAGAACGCCAACCAAGACTGATTGGGATCGACTCAGTCGTGTTTTTTCAAAAGATATTGATGAGAAAATAAGTCAGTTACAAGATTTGAAAGAAAAGCTGACCGGTTGCATTGGCTGTGGGTGTTTGTCGTTGAAGAAATGCCAATTGTACAACCCTGAAGACAAGATCAATATTAAGGGTGCAGGTGCACGCTATCTATTAGGGAATAGTTTTAAGGATTTGTCGTAAAATAGATTGCATAAAAAAACCCAGCACGCGGCTGGGTTTTTTATGCAATAAAGCCGGTCTTAGGTTTCTGAGCTAGCTGGAATAATTAAATCCGGCTTTGGAAACTCAGAAAATGGGAACGGACGCTTGTCACTATTGAAGGTTACATACCGCAATATATCGTGTATGTATTTCCCTAAGCTATCTCCAAACTTGAGAAGATGCTGATTGGGTCCTTCCGTCAATAAGACAAAGACACATTGAGCGAGTGCGACGGCACCGACCACCATTTGCGCTACATAAAAAACGATCCAAAATAGGAAGACCAACAATACTCGTTGCCACCCGGTTTCGCCTTGGTAAGATTCAGTCATAGTAAATTCCTGAAGGGGTTTGGTTACTCTGTAACATGGATATAGGGCGCAATAAGATATTTTAAAGGTTTTGTAGACAAAATTAATATTTGACATCGTGGAACGTTTGAGAGGCTAGCCAATTAGTCTGATGCTATGTTAGCCTGAAGATAACTCCAAAGAAAAATCTATTGTAGATAGTTAGAGGGCCTGTATGAATTTGCAACAACTTAATAATCAAGTTTCTGTCTCAGATCAGATGACTGTTCATGATGTACAAGAAGTGCTTGCGAATAGGGTGGAGATGCTGGTTTGTAACCGTCCTGACGGAGAAGATGAAGGTCAGACACCCTTTGCAGATATTCAGGCAGAAGCGGAAAAGGTGGGGATAGAATTCAAGCTTCTCGCATTTTCTTCGTATCAGATTACGGATGATAACCGTGATAAGTTAGTTGACTTGATTTGCAGTAAGAAGAAAATCCATTTGTACTGCCGTTCGGGAGCTCGGTCGAGAAGACTGTGGCGCACCGCTAATAAAATTGGCTGCGGTGGACATGATTATTCTGAAAAGGCATAGAAAGTGATGCGCTGATTAAATCAGCGGCAGTATCAGTTAGGCCCTAACTGACGAATTTCAGCATTGCCTAATGGAGGTATTGACCTGTGAAGTGCCGGGTTAAGCCCTCGGTACTGGGTATCCAGTATTTGCAATACGTCGCCATGACTCACTAAAAGTAATTGCTCGGATTCGAACTTTCTTTCTAGATCCGTAATTAAACGATTCATGCGCGCCAGAACTTGAGTAACAGTTTCGACGCTATTCTTCGAGCCATTTGGATGGTGCAAGTCGTGTTTCCATACTTGAGAGTAATTCGTATCATTAGATAGTTCATATTGTCCAAAGTCACGTTCCCGTAAAAGGGCGCTTAGGGTCACAGGGGTGTCACAAAGTAATTCCTTAGCGACGGTCTCGGCCGTCTCCCGAGCTCTTAGGTAATCTGACGATATTATAATTGTTTGGCTTGTGAGTACCGAGGATGCTGCAGCAGAATTGGTTTGCTCTTTCCCAATAGATGTCAGTCCGTAATTATCCAAGGCATTCACTGCTTTGCTCGCAATCAATCCTCTTCGATTAGCGAAGCTCTCTCCATGTCTCATAATGAAATAGTGATTCTTCATGACGTGGTTTCATTATAGTTGAAGTAAGTTCGTTTGAAGGCGGGATAGGACTATTTTATTTCTTTTATAGATGTGGATCCCTATTTATATTGCATTACTCAGCGAGTGACTTGAATTATAGCTACAACCTTACGTATCATCGGTCTGAAATTATTTATCCGAGTAGAATTATGAGAACATTTGTATTAAGTATTTTCCTCCTGGCGCTAGTAACTGCCTGTGGCTCGCAAGAGCAAGCCAGTACTTCAACCGAATCTATAGCGTCTATTAGCGAAAAATCGACTTCGACACCTGAAGCAGCGAGTGCCGATGAGATTAAGACTGAAACACAGCGACTTAATGACTGGTTCGAAGCTCGCTATGAAGAAGAACTCGCGTTCAGTCCAATCACCCTAACGATGTTGGGCCGTAAAGAGCGTTATTCTGAAATGGATGATGCCAGTGAAGAAGCTGCGGATAAGCAGCTCGCATGGAAGGCGCAGACAGTCGCAGACATGAAGGCCAATTTTGATTACGACCGTTTAGATCAAGAAGCCAAAACGTCTTGGGACCTTTGGGAATATCAGTATCAACAAGAATTAAAAGGTAAAGAATTCCGCAAGCAGAGCTATGTATTCCACCAGATGGGTGGTGTTCACTCTTTTATTCCTAACTTTCTTATTAATTTTCATAAAGTTGAATCTCTGGAAGATATGCAGGCATATCATTCTCGAATATCAGCGGCGGCGAGAATAATTGATCAATTGATCGTTCATGCTGAAAATGGCGCAAAGGCTGGTGTACACGCACCGCGTTTTGCTTACGATATTGTGAGTGAGGAGGTTGCAAAAATTGTCGATAACGCCCCCTTCGTAGAGAGTGATGAGGATTCAGCGCTTTGGGCTGATGCCAAATCAAAAATTTCTTTGCTGCAAGAACAGGAACTCATCGACAGCGAAGGGGTTGAACAGCTTACTATGGAGATTAAAGGTGCATTGCTTGACTCATTAGCGCCAGCATATAGACGTTTACTAGCCTTTCTAGAACAGGATTACGACAACACCAAGAAAATAGCTGAAGGCGTGGCTGGACTGCCTAGCGGGAAAGACTTTTACAACTATCGTTTGCAAGCCATGACAACAACGGATATGACTGCAGATGAGGTGCATGAACTAGGCTTGAGCGAAGTGGCTCGGCTTAGAAGCGAGATGGAAGCGGTCAAAACACTCGCTGGATTCGAAGGCACGCTAGAAGAGTTTTTTGTATTTCAGCGAGAAAGTAAAACTGACCCTAGGCTTTATTTTCAAAACCCTGAAACTGGTGCACAAGAATATATCGATGAAGCAGATGCTGCGATTAAGAATATCAAAACAGAGTTGGGTAACTATTTTGGCATATTGCCAAAGGCCGACCTTATCGTGAAGCGCGTGGAATCTTTTCGTGAGCAAGACGGTGCGGCTCAACATTATTACCCCGGCACTCCAGATGGTTCACGTCCTGGGACATACTATGCTCATCTTTCAGACATGGGTGCCATGCCACGTAACCAGTTAGAAGTAATTGCTTATCACGAAGGTTTGCCCGGACACCATATGCAGATTTCTATTGCACAAGAACTAGAAGGAATACCAACATTTAGAACTCAGGCAAACGCGACTGCTTATACTGAAGGGTGGGCCTTGTATGCTGAGCTACTCGCGAAAGAAATTCCTGGTACCTATAAAGATCCGTATTCAGAATTTGGTCGCTTGGCAAGTGAAATGTTCCGTGCGATTCGACTTGTTGTGGATACCGGCATGCATGCGAAAGGTTGGAGTCAGCAGCAGGCGATTGACTATTTCGCTGAAAATTCACCGGAGCCGCTAACTGGCATTGAGTCTGAAGTGATGCGTTACCTAGTGATCCCAGGTCAAGCAACGTCTTACAAAGTTGGCATGTTAGATATTCTTCGCTTACGTAAAGAAGCTGAAACGGCCTTGGGCGAAAAATTCGACCTTAAGGGTTTTCATGATGCCGTGTTAAGTGGAGGAGCCTTGCCGTTGAAATTGCTGGACCGTCGTATTAATAACTGGATCTCTTCTCAACAGGGATAAATTCATAAGGTTCGGTTAGATAAGAAAAAAGCCCGATGAATAATCGTTCATCGGGCTTTTCGATTTACCTAATTATGTTACTCGAGATACGCGAAGTTTTAGAACATGTCTGGTGTTCTAGCATTGAGATGAATTATGAGAAGTAATAGAGGAGGTTGAACTGCCCGTTCTTCTAATCGACTCTAGATGGGGTCTATGCAGCGAGTGCCACTAATACCTGTCTCTTGCGTTCTCCACTGTATGAACGGCGGCCATGCATGGTCATCTTGTTATCAATTAGAACCACGTCTCCATCTTGCCATTCAAGGTCGTAGGTAAACTCAGTTGCCAGGGAGACAATTTGTTCTAACCCATCAATAGGTATTGAAGAGTCATCCCCAAAACAAATCGCTTTGTCTGGGTTATCGCGAACCCCTTCCCAGCCCATATAGGCGGCAACGAGTTGGTTATAAAACACTTTGACCCCATTATTTAGGGTCCTAACCGCGGGGAGAACTGGAGTAATAGCTTTTAGGCTGTGATCGTCTGACCAAGACCAGCTATAGCCCAACTCTCTTAGTTTGGTTTCTGCTTCATTCTTTGTTTGCACACTAAGAGTGCTTTGCCAAGAGCGACCTTGGCCCGATGCATGGTCGTCTTTAGCAGGCATGTGAGATGTATACTTTAGCCCCTTATCAGAAAATCGCTTGGCAAGGGCAGGGTCCTTTTGCTGCAATGCATTGAACAATTGATCTGAGCGGCAAATCGGCGTTGCGCCACCATGATCAGCCGCTGTTTTACAGAAGAAGAAAAGTTTATCGGGTGAAATGGGAGTTTGTGCCATTTCGTGATGCAGATATATTTCGACTTCTTTGGGGGCTTCATTAGCCGTAAACACTCTCTCGGTAAAATTGATGCGCACCGCATTGGAAAGTGATTCTTGATAGGTGAAGTTGGGATAGCCAAAGGCCGCTGAAAAGCTATCAAATGACTCTGCACAACCGACTGGGAAGCCGCGGAAAAGCAGAGCTCCAGATCGACTCAGTTCTAACTCCAAACCTGGTTTGTGCTCTTGCACCCAATCCACAAGTTCGCAGGGTGAAATGTTTGGCTGAGTGTTAACTACCACCGAAGGAAAGTTCCCATCTTCAAATGAAAGCTGTCCGTCAATTTCAATAAAATTTGGTTGCTCTGGCATGATTAGTCGTAAATGGGGTGAAAAGTGTTAAAGGCTTGTTCGCAGAATACACCAGGATCATTAAATCTTCGGTCCATATTAAGGGAGCTTATATCGGCCATTTCCTGTTCACTGAGTTCAAAGTCAAATAAGGCGAGGTTTTCACTCATGCGTTCTACCTTAGATGTCTTAGGGATGATCGCAGTACCGCGTTGAATACCCCAGCGCAGTATTACTTGTGCAGGCGTTCTTTTTAGTCGCTCTGCCGTTTCTAAAACTACCTTTTGGGCAATCACCGAATCGTTTTGCTGTGCCATATCAAGTTCTAAATAGGATAAAGCTCCTAGTGGTGAAAAGGCGGTTACAGGAATGTTGTGCATCTTACATAACC
The DNA here is from genome assembly GCA_905479805.1 of uncultured Arenicella sp. Classification (GTDB taxonomy): domain Bacteria; phylum Pseudomonadota; class Gammaproteobacteria; order Arenicellales; family Arenicellaceae; genus Arenicella. The sequence continues at coordinate 19,146 of CAJQNY010000162.1, read as the reverse complement.
GCAGCAAGGGTTCCTGAGTTAAATATGGGTGTGATTCAATCTGCAACATGTCAGGTTTAACTTCTGCGTAACTGAGAAGGTCATGTAGCAACCCTGAATTGTAATTACAAATACCTATTTGACGCGTTAACCCCGTTGCTTTCAGCTTTTCCATTGCTTGCCAAGTTTCTTGCAATGAAACCTTAGCAGGCTCCATCGACGGTGAGCTTGCTAGTGGGTCATATACCCATTCAGCGGGGTAACGGTGTTCAATTGGGACGTAGCGTGTGGCGATCGGAAAGTGAATGAGATAAAGATCTAAGTAATCGAGCTGCAAATCAGACAGTGTTTTGTTGATGGCGAGTTCAACGTGTTCGGCGGCATGATGCGTGTTCCACAATTTAGAAGTTACCCATAATTCATCTCGAGTGCAGAGTCCGTCTCTAAGCGCGCGGCTAATGCCGCGGCCGACAGATTCTTCATTGCCGTAATCGCACGCGCTGTCTAAGTGTCGGTAACCGGTTTTGATCGCTTGATACACTGCGTCTTCGCAATCGTCAGGCGAAATTTTCCAAAGACCAAAACCGACTGGAGGTATTGTTTTAAGTTTATTCATAGAAAGAAAAAAATCCTTAATTTGAGGGATTAGGGCGATCAACTAAATTTGAAATTGATCTGAATAAGAACTATTATATCTTATATAAGACACATGTTGAAAGACTTAATTTATTTGCTAAACTGTGTCTGCACTTAGCAAGCCTTACCATGGGATAAAAGCATGAGCTAATGCTCCATATGGCTGAACCGTGAGTGCTATGACTGACCAGCTGAGTCATGAATATTCGAACTATTCGTTGTCATGTCTTTAGTATCTATCAGTCGTACGACCTTGTAAGCATAAAAAATATAAATAGGTAAGCAAATGTCTCTAGCAACAAATTTTCAGCCGCTCTATAAACAAGTGTATGACGTCTTGCGCTCGCGTTTGGTGCAGGGTCATTGGAAGGCAAGCGAAGCATTGCCGAGCGAGTATGCACTTGCTGAAGAGCTCGGTGTCAGCCAAGGGACCGTCAGAAAAGCACTTAACCAAATGGTTGCGGAGAATATGTTGGAGCGTCGCCAAGGTAAGGGTACTTACGTCGCTGAGCATACCCAAGAAAGTTCATTGTTTCGATTCTTTAGGTTTCGCGAAAGTGAAGGCGAAGACATCATCCCAGACACTAAAGTACTCAGTTCATCAAAGAGAGCCGCATCAATCGAAGAGCAAGAGCATCTTGCCCTACAGGCTGGCGACATGGTCGTCGAGATTAAACGGCTCAGATACTTAAAGTCAGAGCCGACAATCATAGAAAATATAATTCAACCATTGACCATATTCCCTGATATCGATAAAGAATCAGTGATTCCCAATTCTTTATACGGATTGTACCAAGAGAAATACGGCATCACTATCGTACAGGTTAGAGATGAATTGCATGCCGTAGGCTTACCCGATGAATATGCAGAACAACTCGGGTTAGCAGCTGGCACTCCGGTGATCTGTGTAGAGCGTGCCAGCATTAATATAGAAGGTCGAGTGGTGGAATGGAGTAAGGCTTTTTGCAGTACCGAAAAGTTTGTGTATTTTTCTAACCTTAAATAATCAACTAAAAGAAGCTTATTGTGATGGATTGTCCGGACTGGAATGAAATTCCAGCATTAGAACTACTTTCGCCTCCTGAACTCGTATCGAAGCGGGTGCGCTTGGATACGAGTAGTGGTGAATTGTTTTTAGAGGTCTTAGATGATGGCTTTAGACTCTTTACCCCAAATGCTCATCACAGAGCTCAAGACTATGAATTACTAACTGTTCAGCCGTCAGCGGTAGATGTTGTACTTGAACAATTCGATGGCCTGAGTATTTTGGTGAGTAACAATTGCCGTTTGGAACTGACGCATAGGCCGCTTGCGTTTCGTCTTCTAGATGGCGCAGGGCGGTGCTGTATTGGTTCTCCCACCGATGGGCATTTTGTGCGTAAACATCGAGTTCCGCCATTTGCCAAAACCGAAAAGGGATGGTGGGTAAGCATTGAACTTTCTTCCGGAGAACCTGTTTACGGGCTAGGCGAAAAGTGGGGTGCGCTTAACAAGCGTGGCCAGCTTTTGCGCTCCTATAACAGCGATGCATTGGGTGTGAATGCAGAAATTTCGTATAAAAATACGCCATTTTGTTGGAGCCCATCGGGTTGGGCGGTGTTCAATCATACGCCTGCTCCGGTAACTCACGCCGTCGGCGAACCTTCCTGGTCGCAACGAAGTTATTGCGCCCTTGTCGAGGACGATGAACTCGACCTATTTATCTTTCGTTGTAAGCCCTCGTCAAGAGAAAATAATGCCGGTGCTGCACTCATTGAACGATATACCGAGTTGACTGGACGTGCACCGTTGCCACCCATTTGGAGTACTGGCGTAATTCTCTCTAAAGCGTATTACCAGGATGCGCAAGAGATTCTGTCAGTGGCACGAACGGTGCGAGAAAATAATATGCCCTGTGACACGATTACCTTTGACGGTCGTGCTTGGCAAGATACCGAAACCCGGTTTTCATTCACCTGGAGCCCTTCGCGATACCCAAACCCAAAGGCTGTGATTGACGAGCTCAAGGAACTGGATTTTAAAGTATGCGTTTGGGAGTATCCGCTCGTTTCGACTCGCGGTCCGCTTTTTAACGAACTGGCTGACAAAGGATGGCTGCTAACGGATAAACGCACAAGCAAAGCTTACGAATACGAATGGGACATGCAGGCGTTTGGTGAGGTGCTTACCCCTTTGCCGCGCTCAGGAATAATTGATTTCACAAACCCGGAAGCTTACCAGTTTTGGCATGATTCACACCAAGCGCTGTTTGACATTGGCGTGGATATGATCAAGGCGGATTTCGGTGAGCAAATCACTGACGACAATATGCTGGCATCGAATGGAGAGAGCGGCCACGCATTGCACAATGTTTACTCGCACCTATATAACCGATGTGTTTATCAAGCTGCTGAGACGTTCTCGCCGAGTGGCCCCTTTCTATTTAGTCGCGCATCTTGGATCGGTTGCCAACGCTTCAATAGCCATTGGGGAGGTGACCCTCAGGCAGATTGGGAGGGCTTGATTAGTAATCTTCGTGGAGGCTTATCTTGGGGTCTTTCCGGCTCACCATTCTACGCGACCGATGTCGGTGGTTTTTACAAAGATACGCGCGATGACAACTTATATGTACGTTGGGCACAAGCCGCTGTTTTTTCAGCTCATTATCGATTACACGGTATTGGTGACCGAGAACCTTGGTCCTATTCACAAAGTGCAAATCTGGCTGTGAGCAAGGCGCTACAGCTCAGATATCAACTCTTGGCCTATTTGTATGATGCGATGCGGCAATCTCATGAATCTGGCTTGCCTGTGCAACGCCCCATGGTCATCGCGTTTCCAGAGGAACCCCAATCATGGGGCTTTGAAAATCAGTTTATGTTCGGCGATGAAATGTTGGTAGTTCCCTGTTTTGACCCAGAGGGTTATGTGGAGTTCTATCTACCCGCTGGTAAGTGGTGTGTCTTTGATCCTAATTCTGTTGATGCGGGGACGAATCTAGATGGCTTGCAAGTGCATCGCCGCCAGTTAGCCTTGGATGAGATGGCTGTGTTTGTAAGGCAGGGTCGGAGTATCGGTTTATCGCCACAGGTTGAGCACACGGCCCAGTTTAATCTTGATTCACAGAACCCCGTTATACCCATTGAGCGCACTTGGATAGCAAAGTAGAGTTGCTATAGAAAGTGAATCGTCAACTTATAAGGAATATGTAATATGCCATCCGCTGATCTTGCTTTTACGCTAGTGTCCTGTGTTTTTTTTATGGCCGTGGTAGGTTGGATTTCTTATCAGAAGACCAAGGGGAGTGTTGATGACAAGGATGGTTACTTTCTGGCAGGCAGAGGCTTAACCGGCACTTTCATTGCTGGTTCAATGCTGTTAACTAACTTATCTGCGGAACAGTTGATTGGCCTCAATGGCTCGGCCTATGGATTTAATATGAGCGCCATGGCATGGGAGGTGACCGCGGGTTTTGCCACCATCATCATGGCGTTGGTCTTTTTGCCGCGATATTTACGAGGTGCATTTACTACTCTGCCAAGTTTTTTGGAAAACCGGTTCGATGATGATGTGCGGCGTTTGACGGTAGTGCTGTTCATGGTTGGCTATGGACTGGTTACGATCCCGTCTATTCTGTATTCAGGGTCTGTGGCGGTTCTGCGTTTATTCGACGTACCAAGTTTGTTGAACCTACCGTACTCCCAGGCGCTCATTGTTACGGTATTAGCTGTAGGGAGCATTGGCGCGATTTATGCGGTATTTGGTGGGCTTAAGGCTGTTGTGGTATCGGATACTATCAACGGCATGGGCCTGTTGATTATTGGTATTCTAGTTCCGACCCTAGGCTTGATTGCTTTGGGGCAGGGCAGTTTTAGTGAAGGCTTATCGATAATAGCAAATAACGATACTCACAAGTTAAATGCGATCGGCGCACCCGATGACCCGGTGCCCTTTGGCACAATTTTCACGGGCATGATATTTGCTAACCTATTTTATTGGGGCACCAATCAGTACGTTATTCAGCGCACCTTGGGAGCGGCTAATCTTGCTGAAGGTCAAAAAGGCGTATTGTTGTCTGGCTACTTTAAGCTCCTAGTACCATTCATGATGATGATCCCAGGAGTTATTGCCTTTCACCTATATGCAAACAACACGGATCAACTAATTTCGATAGATCTGGCATACCCGCAATTGGTTAAGGATGTCTTGCCTGTTTATTTGTCAGGTTTCTTTTTGGCGGTGCTTTTGGGGGCTGTTTTTAGCTCATTCAATTCCTTGCTGAACAGTGCCGCCACCTTATTTTGCCTCGACGTTTACCAACCGCTGATGAAGCGAGAGGTTAGCGACTCAGAGCTTATTAAGGTCGCAAAGATTGCCAGTGTCGTAATCGCTGTATTTTCCTTCATCGTCGCGCCACTATTACAATTTGCGCCCGACGGTTTGTGGCAAATAATTCGTATTTTCACTGGTTTCTACAATATTCCAGTAATCGCCGTGGTGTTAGTTGGTTTGTTTACTCAGCGTGTGCCTGCATTTGCCGCGAAGGTTGCCATTATTTTTCATATTATCGCCTACGCCATGCTCAAGTTTGTGCTGGATATTGAACTCAACTTTATCCATATCTATGCGGTACTTTTTGTTATAGAAGTATCGATCATGTTGGTCCTTGGGCGTCTTTACCCTACTAAGTCTGATTGGCAGTATGAATCCGCGGCCAAGGTGGATTTGCAGCCATGGCGGTATGCGAAGGCGGCCAGCTATACCATGTTGTCACTGATAGTGATGGTCTATTTGTTGTTTTCTCCCATCGGCTTAGTTGGCGGTTTGTCTGCTTATTTCTGGCCGTTAATTATTTCGACTGTAATCATCAATCTCGGCCTTTGCTGGCATAGCCTCAGGCGCTAAACCCAATATTCAGCTAAGTTTGTTTAAACTATCCTCGAATACTTAAGTCATGTATAAGACATAAGTTGTATTATAGTAATAGTCTGGTGTAAACTAAAAATCGACAATTGATGGCGACTGGGCGTCCCGTGCATGCTTTTTTGGCCTGAAAGAGACGTTAAGTTATTGAAATATAATAGCTACTCAATCAAATTGACTCAGTTAAACGATTAGATTCACCATAGGAGAGAGCAATGCAGGTAAGTTTAGATAAGTTTCTGAAATTAGGGATTACGGCCGGATTGGTTTTTAGCGTGGGCTTACAGACCAGCTATGCGCAAGAGGGGTTTCTCGAAGAAATCATCGTGACGGCGCAAAAACGTGAACAAAGTGTTCAAGATGTCCCGATTGCGGTAAGTGTGTTAGATGCTGAAAAAATTGCTTCGGCTCATGCTGTGGGCTTCGAGGGGCTACAACAGCTAATTCCGTCGGTGTCGTTTCGTAAAGGAAATACCAATCGAAACTCTGCGGTCGTTGTTCGAGGCATTGGTACCATTTCATTTAGTACCGCGGCTGAGCCAAGTGTATCGACGGTGGTAGACGGTGTGGTACTGGGTAGGTCCGGTCAGGCATTTACTGACTTATATGACCTTGAACGTTTAGAGGTCTTACGCGGGCCACAGGGAACCTTGTTTGGTAAAAATGCATCTGCAGGTGTATTAAATCTAACCACGAAGCGCCCGACAGAAGAGTTCAGTGGCAATGTTAACCTTTCTGTATTCGAGGATGATGAAATTCGAATCAAAGGAGGGATTGCTGGGCCAATCAGTGACAATGCACGAGCGAGTTTAACGGTATTCAAAGGTGATTTTGACGGTTATATCAACAACACATTTAATGGTGACACCATTCAAGGATACGACCGTACAGGGTTTCGTGGAATGTTGGAGTGGGACGTATCAGACAATGTAGAAGTTCTGATGATCGCGGAAGACTACAGTGCTAAAGACGACTGTTGTGCGGATTTGTCTTTGTTGCCAAGTGGACGAGATCCACTTTCTCCCGCCAATCCAAATAGCTTGGGAGTAGTGAACGGTGTTGCCGATCTCGATTTGAATCAACGTTCAGTGGATCATGATTTAACAACCCAAACATTGGATGATTCTTCATCGTTTTCAGTTCAAGTTGAGGCAGCGTTAAATGATTACACGCTTACTTCAATAACAGCCTATCGAAAATGGGATAACACCGAAATACGCGAAGGTGATTTCACCTCTACCGCCGGTGATTCACCAACCCCGGTTGATTTTAGTTCGACATTTTTCCAATTGCATGACATTGGTATTCAAAGCTGGAAGCAATTTTCTCAAGAGTTGAGAATTGCGTCTGCGGAAGATCAGGCATTAACTTGGCAAGCAGGTTTATTTTATTGGAAACTAGAATCTGATCGAAGTTTTCGCCGTGATGCCAGCTGTCAGGTTCATCCTGTTAATGCCCCTATTCTAGATGCAAACCCAGGCCTAACATGTTTATCTACAGATATAGTTGCTGCAACTGCTGTGTTCGACACCGAGTTTGAAAATCTGTCTGTTTTTGGCGAAGGTTCGTACGCAATCAATGACAATGTCGATGTCATATTTGGTTTGCGTTATACGGATGACGAAGTGTCGTTTAATCATAGACGCGTCAATAACGACCCATTTGGTCGACGTGGTGTTGGTGTGCGTGGAGTAGGTAATAACAGTGATTTTACGGGCTCAACCGATGAAACAGACACGTCTGGCAAGCTCGGAGTAACTTGGGATGTTAGCGATACGGGTTTGTTATACGCGACCTATTCTCAAGGCTATAAAGGGCCTGCGTTCAACGTTTTCTACAATCAGGCGCGCGCTAATACTCTTCCAATCAGTTCAGAGTCATCGGAGCAAATCGAACTCGGGTATAAGCTAACGACAGGTAATTTGTTTACTAATGTAGCTATCTTTAGTACGGATATCGAAGACCTACAAGCTAATAATATTGATACTAGCTTGGGTACCGCCACAACAACTCTGACCAATGCTGGTGATATCTCAACTCAAGGCATCGAAGTGGATTTTGTCTGGCAGCCTACTGAAAACTTCCAATTGTCGGGAGGTTTTGCATCCATAGATGCCGAGATTGACCGATTCAATTGCCCTGTCGGAGTTCCTGCTAGTGCCTGTACAAATCGTAGTGGTTTAGATGTGCCGTTCTCACCCGACCTTAAATACACTCTTAGTGCTAACTATGTGATGAATCTAGCGAATGATTCAAATCTCATTTTTGACGCATCGTTTGTACATACCGATGAGCAAGTTGCTGGTTTGCCTTCTAATACAGGAACACAAGCACCACAAGCACTATTACCCGAATATGACATTCTTAACGCCAGCGTTGCTTGGTCACTTCAAGATGATAAGTACCGCGTGACTCTAATTGGCAAGAATCTTGGTGACGAGAGCTACGTTACCACTTTTAGTGGAGATGGGTTTCGGTATCAAATACCGCGTGATGCAGAGCGTTATTTTGGTATTTCCTTTAATGCCAATTTTTAGTTTTATATGACTGGTCGTTCAATGTCACTTTGATTGAACGTCTTTTACAAGGCCGCAATATTTGCGGCCTTTTTTTTGCTTAGTTACAGCCGGGTTTGCTGCGTTAAGCTCATGGCATTGCTGAGTAAGGAAACCGTCTTGTAGCGCTTGTTGTTGGTTGATGGGCCGCACAAAATTCTGAACTTGCAGTGGGATTTCAATACTCATTCTAGAATAAAACTCTATACTATCTTAGGAAGCGAAGGTTAAAGACGGTCGGTTATAAACAGTGAGGCAATCATGAAACGGTTAATAGTGGGTTTATTGGTGTTTTGGTCCTGTGGGTTATTTGCACAAGGGACGGCCAAGACCTGTGATTCTACGGAACACAGGGCCTTTGACTTTTGGGTGGGTGAGTGGTCTGTGATTGACCCAGCGAAAAAGAAGGCAGGCGATAGTAAGATTGAAATCATTCAAAACGGTTGCGTTGTAAAGGAAAGCTGGTCGAGTGCTACGTCAAAATATACGGGAACTAGCTATAACTTCTACAACCAGGAAATGGCACGGTGGGAGCAGTTGTGGTTGGACAATCAAGGTGGCTCTCTGAACCTAAAGGGAAAAAGAAGCGGTGATGCGATGGTTTTGCGATCTAAGGGTAAAACGGATGACAAGGGAGTTACATCTTACAATCAGATTACCTGGACGGCCAATAACGACGGAACTGTGCGACAGCTCTGGCAAGTTTTTAGCGACGATAAGAAGCCTCAAATTGCATTTGATGGATTGTATCGTCCCAGTGAGTCCTCAGAGTAGGGCAAATCATCAAGTAATTGTTAACGTTTAGCTTACGTTAAGTCGGAAATTAGTCGTCCCAATGGCACATTTTTTTCATGAAATAAGAGCCCTGCTTCGCTTGGCTTTACCAGTATCTCTGGCCCAACTAGCCTTAGTAGGGATGACCGCGACTGACGTCTTAATTGCGGGAAATGCCAGTACTGTTGATTTGGCTGGAATGAATTTAGGCACCAATACATGGAACATGATCGTCATGTTTTTTATGGGGATTGGCTTTGCTACTCAACCTTTAGTAGCGAGGAGCTATGGTGCCGGCAATATGCCAGGTGTAAAACACCAATTGCATCAGTCTCTGTGGATGTGCCTCGGTTTGGGTTTCATTGCTATGCTATTTGTTTGGTTGGCGGCTTGGTCTTTAGCTTTCCTAGATTATGAAACGACTATGCTATCGATTGCTCGACAGTTTTTGTTTGTGATTGGTTTGTGTGCTATCCCCGCAACGTTGATTCCTGCCGTTCGTGGTGCTTTAGAGGGAATGAGTGAAACGCGACCCGTCCTGTGGATTAATTTGGCCGCCTTTTTGATTAATATTCCCTTGGATTATGTGTTGGTTAATGGCCTTTATGGCGCACCTAAATTAGGTGGGGTCGGCTGTGCGTGGGCCACCGTATCATTGGTGTGGTGTATGTTTTTAGCTAACGTGCTTGTGTTGAAATGGCATAGTAAGTTAAAGCATTTAGATCTATTTAGTCATTTCGAACTACCCAATAGGCAGTCACTTAATAGTACTTTTTCGCTTGGTTTTCCAATTGGAATTTCGATTGTCATAGAGCTCAGTATGTTCTGCGGTGCTGGAATGATGATAGCAGCGTTTGGGCCGATTGAGGCCAGCGCGCATGCAGTTGCGATTACAGTAGCTTCAATGTCATTTATGCTTTATATGGGCTTGGCTCAAGGTGTCACCATTCGAGCATCACAATTCTTGGGCGCGAATAAGCCCAACGAAGCCTGGTACACGGTCAAAGCGGGGACCTTATTTAACATTCTGATCTCCGTGATTATGTGTGTTGCCTTTTTGGTATTTACTGAACCCTTAGTGCGACTTTTCAGTAAAGATAGCGAGGTGATACAACTGGCCGTGGTTTTGTTGTACTTTGGAGCTGCCTTCCAAATTGCCGACTCTTTACAAGTCGCTGTTCTATGTGCACTTCGTGCATACGGAGATACCGTTAGTCCTCCCAAATATCAGTTCCTTGCCTTTTGGGTGTTTGGGCTACCTGTTGGCATTGGTTTCGCGTTTTATCATTGGTTTCCGGGTCTAGAAGGAGCTAAGGGTCTTTGGCTTGGAATGGTGGCGAGTTTGTTCTTAGTGGGGGTGTTGTTACTCAAGCGATTGGCGAACATGGCAAGAGAGCAATTGAGTGACGAGGCGCCAGAAAGTAAAGCGGTGATTAAGATTTAGATAAGCTGGATAGTGAGGTTCAAATTATGGGAATAGTCGTATGTGTCGCACTCATGGTAAGTGTGTTTTGCGTTTGGGGAGAACGGCGTTCGCTCATTGAGCCATCGTTGCTCAATCGGCAACGAAGTGTGGTCGCTGTGTTTGTCCTATTGGTTGGTGTTTGGAATGTGTTTTGGTATGGCTTGCGAAATACAGATACGTTTTGGGGGCAGGCGGCTATTGTTTCCGGTGCTTTCTTGATGATCGCTGCAGTACAAATAATGGCCGACAAATACGCGAGTTTTTCCCCTTTGATTAACAATATTGGAGATGCGCTATTTAACATTAGATACGTTACCTTGGCGGGCCTCGTGCTCTCCGCCTTATTGTATCTGGTAACGTTGATTCAACTAAATCTAGGCTTTGAGATCATTCGCTAATTAATATTAATGGACATCATCAAGTAAATTACTGATCTCTATTATTTTGATTCTGTTGGCGGCGCGTTTCTAACTCTTGATTAAAATTGTAGAGGTCATCGTAATTTTGACCTTCTAAGTTGTATCTGCGTAAGGTGTGAGCTGTGCTGGCACGCAATGCGAGGTCCACAGTGTTATCTCTAACTATATTCAATAAGGCATCGCGAATAGGGTCGGATTGGAACTCACCCCTCATCAAAGTTTGTAGAGCGCTATACTGTACTACTCTTTCAGAGTCGCTGAGCGCTTTAATGATTACGTTTTCACTGTCTTTAATCGGGTAGGCGGCCAGCGAGCTGATAGCCGCTGCTCGTGTGATCGAGTCTTGAGAATGCACCTGTTTAGCTAGTTGAGCAGTGAATTGTTCTCTGGTTTCTCTGGGGATCTTATTGAACAAACGATCTGAGCCTTTGTTGATTGCTTGGATAGCATTGCCGATCTCTGCACCTTCTAACTGGTAGTCTAGACGTTCAGTTAGAAAACTCAGTCCCTCTACAGTATTAGCGCCAAAATCTGCAAGTGTCGATATCCATTCGCTTTGATCTTCGCCGAGTCGAATTCGATCTATGATGTTTTTCTCTACCTGAAAATTATTTCTGCGGTTAGCCATTCGCAGTATTTCACGTGCTCCAGCGATCCCTTGTTCGCCCTCAATGCTCAAAAAATTACTCAGTAATTGATCAATAAACACAGGGTTGTTTGCGGCAAAATCAAAAATATTTGAATTAAATATCTTAGCCGGGTCATCACTGTTTAGCGCTTCCATCAGCTCGTCGATGGTCCAATCTTTCTCCACGTATCGATTGCCACCTGTCAGTTGCTCAAGTTGAGCTTGGAGAGCCTGAATGGTTTGTTGCGTAAGTTCATCTGCCTTGGTTTCTGGATTGGCAACTTCATTCTCGACTCGTGGATTCGGTGCTTCGAGAGTCGTAGATTTTCCTTGCGAATTAGTCAATCCTCCCGGAGTGAAGGAGGGCAACTCAGCGTCCGGCTTGACAAACCATCCCAGGCAAAACCCTGTCACAAGAACAAGTATAAAAGATAAGAGATTCTTTATGTCCATCTACCTACCGTACCACAGCTCTCATCTGCTTGGTATTAACATGGCCAAAAACGATCATTCTATGATTTTTCATAGGTAGAAAAAAGGGCCTAAATCTTTCGACTTAGGCCCTTAAATGCTGGTTTTAGAAATTAGCTATTCAGAGGTGTCTTCAAGAGTGTTTTTCACCCAAGCGTTCACCTTGCTTTCCAACACATTGAGTGGCAATGGGCCGTACTTTAACACTTCGTCATGAAACCCCCGAATGTCAAACTTATCGCCCATTGCTTGCTTAGCATCTTCTCTAAGTTTGATTATCTTCAGCATACCTATTTTGTAGGCGGTAGCTTGAGAGGGCATTACGATATGACGTTCAACCATTTTTACGCCGTCTGAAACCGCATTAGGGGTATTGTTGGTGTAGTACTCGATGCCTTGCTCTCGAGTCCACTTCTTTGAGTGAATGCCAGTATCAACGACTAAGCGGCACGCACGCCACAACTCCATTGCTAAGCGTCCAAAATCGGAATAGGGGTCACTATAAAAGCCAAAGTCTTTCGGCAGAGCCTCTGAGTACAAGCCCCAGCCTTCGATGTATGCCGTATAACCACCAAATTTCCGAAAGTTAGGGATCCCTTCTAGCTCTTGAGAAATGGCAATCTGCATGTGATGTCCTGGAATGCCTTCGTGATAAGCCAACGCTTCCATTTGATATGTAGGCATCGCCTCCATATCGTACAAGTTAGCGTAATAAAGGCCCGGTCGACTGCCGTCTTCAGAAGGTCGTTGGTAGAAAGCTTTACCCGCAGATTGCTCTCTGAATGCTTCCACTGCCCGCACTTTAATATCGGCTTTTGGTTTGATGATAAACATCTTATCCAAGTTGGATTTCATTGTGTCGATCAGAGCGGATGCTTCGCTTAAGTACCTAGCTTTTCCTTCTTCGGTGCTGTCGTAATAAAATTGCTTATCGTCTTTCATGAACGTCATAAATGCCGATAGATCGCCCTCAAAGCCTACGGCTTCTTTGATTTTGCGCATTTCGTCGTGAATCCTAGCGACTTCATCAAGGCCGATTTGATGAATTTCTTCCGAACTCAGTTCCGTTGTTGTGGTGCGAGCTAAAGCGACATCATAGAATTCTGCGCCATCTTTCCACTTCCATATCCCATCATCCGTCGTGGCGGTTGCCTCAAGCTGTTCCAGATAGGCAACTAGGCCTTCGTAAGCAGGTTTGAATGAACTCAAAAGGGCGCTATTAGCGTCTGCAAGTAGTGATGCCTTTTTCTCTTCACTGAGATCAGACCCTTCTTTTTCGGATAGTTTATCTAGTTTTCCGGAAAAATCCGCCAACAACGTGTTGGCATCACCACCATCGAATGGCGCTCCCGTAATGATGTTTTTGCTATCACGAATAATGTGTGGGAACACAAATTTTGGCGGAATTATACCTGCTTCGGCACGAGCCTTCAGCCCGTCTATTAACTGGCTAAAGTATTTTGGGACGTTGTTTAAGCGACTAATGTAGGCTTCTGCATCGCTCACTGAGCCAATACGGTGTTGATTAATCAGAGTGCTCGGTACGCTGCTGTGCGTGCCGAACATTTGATTTACAGGGTAGTTGTATAAACGCCATTTGAAATCAGCAATATCGTTTTCGAGAGATTGCTTTAGCAAGTCGTAAGAAAGCTTGGACGAATCCGATAGCTGAGTCTGGTCAATAGCGAGCAATTGAGATAACTGGTCTTTGCTAATCTGTAACGACTCCTGTTGGAATTGATCACTTAGATCATCCCATTTATCCATGTTTGTGCCACGGCCGAGAAAGGTCTGGAACTCGGGGCTACGTGAAATAGCGGTTTCAAATACTTGTTCGAAAAGCTTGTTTGCTTTGTCGTCTTCTGACATGGCCGCTACAGGTGCAGCGGTTTCGACTTCCTTAGCGGTATCGGTGGCTGTGTCAGCGGTTGTAGCGGGCTTGTCGCAGGCGGTAAGCATGAGGGTGATACTTAAGAATGCTAATTGCAGTAATTTTAATCTGGTCATAAAAAGGGTACCTATAAAAGCCAAAGAATAGATTTAAGAACCAACCACACTAGGCCGGCTAAGATAATAAAAAGCGTGGTGTTCACGGTGTATTTTAGTATTTTGTACGCGACAAGGTTGGTCTCTTTGAGGCGTTTGCTTTTTTCCAGCATGGGCACAGTCCAGCTGAAAACTCTATTAGCAAACCCACGTTGATCCTCGTCAGTATTTGGAACAACAGTTGCTCTCATTAAAGCCTTGTAAGGCCAATTGAGTATGTGGCCGAACCACGACATAGGCCGGTCAATATCGCACATTAATATGAGGCGCGGTTTGTCTGCGTCATTGTGAGCAAAATGTAAGAATGTCACATCAAATAACAGCGGTTCGCCATCTCGCCACGAATACTTTTGATTGTCGATGCTGATATAACAATCATCATCATTCGGGGTGTCTAAACCCAAATGATATCTAAGCGAACATGCGACAGGATCTAGATGTCTGGTTAACTGACCGCCTGGAGGAAGCACGGAAAACATCGCCCCATTGACTGATGGAATCTTACTCAGCAATTCTACTGTTCGTGGACACGTTCGTTTTGCTGACTCGTGGGTATAGCCATACCAGTTGACGTAAAATTTAGTCCAACCGTATTTGTAGAATGTCCTGAAACCAATATCGTAGTAGGACGCTGAATCAGGATCGCTGATAGTATCAAAGCCACCATCAGCCATTAATTGCATGGCTTCTTCGCGAATGATTTCCCAACTCTCATTCAGCTCGGCAAGCTCAGGGAATTCCTGGATATCCATTATCGCGGGGCGCGCTCTAGGCTTTGTGAATAAATATAATATGCAGTTGAATGGCGTAAAAATAGGCCAACCTTTGCGAAGGTATTCGCCAATACTGTCATAGCGCGCATTGCCTCGAACTGCATACACGTAGCTCATTGAACCGATGCAAAACATCAGTATCCCGAGCATTATAAAGTTAGTCATGTAACAGCCTCAGCCGCAACGAATTTGAATAGGTCATAGGAGGGGAATATAGCGTAATTCGCGAATATTCCCCAGCTAGATAATAGCGATAGCGTCAGTTTCTTACATTTTCATTTCGTAAAAGCAAAGCTTATTCCCATCAAGATCACGAACATAAGCACCGTAAAAAACTGGCATGCGCTCGCCTGGTTCGCCATCATCGGTTGCGCCTAGTTCAATGGCCTTTTTGTAAAGGCGGTCAACACCAGCTCGGTCTCCGCCGGGTATCGCGACCATATTGCCATTGCCACAGTTTGCTGATTCTTCATCAAAGGGTGTGCAGATCGCAAGCATGGCTTGATCTGGGCCTGTGCCATAGAACTTTATCCTGTCCATGCTAATTAATTCACCAGCACCCACTTCAGCTAATAATGGGCCATAAAAAGCAGATGCCTTGGCCATGTCTGCTACACCAATTGTTACGTATCCAATCATGATATCACTCGTCAAATTATTCGTTTTCGGGGCATAGAGTAAATCATGGGAGTGTGGCAATAAGCAAATTAATCTTCGCGCAATGTTGAATTGCATCAGCGTATTTGTGAAACCTATTAAAGAGCATTTTTAGTTGAATCATTGCCAAGAAAAGCTTGATGGAATGAACCTTTACTTGTAGTCTTTCCCGTCAATCGTCTAATACCTTTGACTCAATCCATTAATCCAAATTCTCCACACTTTTGCTATTGAGAAGTGTCACCCAAACCCGTGAAGTCAGCTGAATTTAATATACGTCTTTTAGGAAGCGACGAATTATCATTGGATAGCGCCAATGATCATTTTTTGGCGGCTATGGAACCCGCAAAGGAACTGCAAGCTGAAAGCAATTTCGAGTTAATTAAGGTTTCCTTTGCAGACAACAAGAATCAAATATTGGGACACCTGGCACAGCAGGGAGTGTTGTTACTGCGTGATTTTCCTTTGGAGAATACGCGGATGGCTGAGGAACTTCTGAAAGAACTGGATATTAAGTTCGATAATGAGTATCTCGCTGGCGCTAGCCCGCGATCCAAAATCAGTGAGAATTTTTTCACTTCAACGGAAGCTCCGGACCCGCTGATAATCTCATTTCATACTGAAATGTGTTATTTGCGTCAAAGACCAGAAAAAGTGTTCTTTTATTGCCAACAAGCGCCGCAGCGGTATGGTGAAACTCCGGTGTTCGATTGTGCAGCTGCCTTCTCTGGCTTGTCCGAAGAATTACAAACTAAGATAGAACGTTTAGGAATGATGTATCAGCGCTATTTTGGTGCGAAGAAGGTCCGAGATAATGTTTATAAAACATGGATGGATGCCTTCAATGCCAGTAGTCGCGAAGAAGTGGCAAAAGCGTGTGCCATACAACGAATGACTTTTGAGTGGCAAAAGGATGGTGGTTTGTTGACGCGATCAAAAACGCCTGGCGTAATGACCCACCCAACCACGGGTGATAAATGTTTGAATATGACTTTGTATAATAGTCATGCCGCTCCTTACGATATGGTTCATTTTAGAAAGCGTTATAAGCTCTTTCAACGTTTTGCTTTGAGTCGGTTGGTAAAATACCATTACACCAAGGAACGCGTCTTTATGCGAACTCTATGGGGAGATGGTACAGAGATAAGTAAGGACGAAACGCAGCAAATAATCGATGCGGCTTGGCGTTCGGCAACACTGTTTAAATGGCAAGAGGGTGACCTCCTGTTAATTGATAATATACGGTGTGGGCATGGTCGGTTGAATGTTGAAGGCACTCGCTCGATTTCAGCGGCAATGAGTGAGTCTTATAAGGCTGTATAACCATTATTTTATTGTGTTAGGAGTGATATGCGAAAGCCTCTAAATTTTGTCTCTTTGTCTGATAAGGAAATGCTCGAAAAGTCGCGGCACTTCTGTGCTGAGATTAGTCGACGTCGAACCGTGCGTGATTTTTCGGATAGAAAGGTGGACCCCGAAGTCATCAATAATGCGGTAAAAGCGGCTGGGTCTGCACCCAGTGGAGCCAACAAACAACCGTGGCATTTTGCTGTGGTGTCCAATCCTGAAATAAAGCGGAAAATTCGTGTTGCCGCTGAGGTGGAAGAAAACGAATTTTATGGAGGCCGGGCACCGCAAGCTTGGTTGGACGACTTAAAGGTGTTCGAAACGAATGAGAACAAACCTTTTTTAGAAACAGCGCCTTATTTAATTGCTGTATTTCTAGAACGCAATACCACTGATGATGAAGGCGTTAAGCATAAAAATTATTACATGCCTGAGTCAGTAGGAATTGCAACCGGGATGTTGATTACGGCGTTACACCAATCTGGTTTAGCGACATTGACTCACACTCCGAGCCCAATGAAGTTTTTGAATGAAATCTTAGCGCGGCCGAGTAACGAAAAGCCTTATATGCTATTGGTAGCGGGGCACCCGGCAGAGGATGTGACTGTACCTGATATAACGCGTAAGGAGTTCGATCAGATCGCCAGTATCTTTGATTAGACACAAGCGATCTGAGCTATTGGCGTGCAGCTGAGAATGAGTAATCGGGCGCCTACAACGAAACGATGATTCCTTGTTCCGGTGGAATTTTTCCCTGACAGACTTCGCCATATATTTCGTTCAGTCCATCGAGTCCAGCAATATTATTCATCGTTAACCAACTGCGACTTTTGAGTGACGTTCGCATGATGAATTCTGAAGATTTCTGTTGGAATTTTTCTGGTCCCCATTCTTTCATGCGTTTTTGGATTTGCGATGGGGCAAAGAACATCTCACTCCTCTCTTGAATATAACCGGCACCGGGTTGCGCATTATCCCAGTGGGTTAACCCCACATTCGAACAAAAATGCATATTGTCGGTGAGGTGAGAATGCAATCTGCCCAGCATTTGGCCGTTGGCAGACATGTCAACGATGACGGCGGCGAGTTGGTTATCAATAGATTCAAGCTGTTCGTAGCTAAAGACGGTGTCGTAAATACCGAGCTTGGTAATTGATTCTACGTTTCCTTGCGAGGTTAAACCGATCACCTTGGGAGCAGCGTTGTCTTCATGTAAAGCATACGCCAAGCCGATACTGGTTTTGCTTGATGCACTACCAATGATTACCTGATCCGCTTTGAACCAATCATTATCCGATAACATGTCATGCAAACTGAACGAGGTTAGGAATAGAGGGTAGAGCAACATTCGTTCGGCATCCATGTCAGTTGTATAGCCAAGCTCAGCATCCACGCGACGATAGATATTGTAGCCCGGTGGGAGGTCAGCTCGATGTGATGCGCCATCAAATAGGGATAATGGGCCAACTTTAACTGGCGTCATTTTCACTTGGGAAGAGGGCGGGAAATACCCAAACAACCGCTCTCCAATATTGACTCCCTCCGCTTTAGATTCGAGAACCGTCGCAAACCCCCAAACAGGAATAACACCCCATTCATTCAGCTCGTCGCGACTACTGGGGAAAAACTGCCAATAACGTAATTGCTCACCCATTACGGCGTAGGTGATGTTGTTTGAGGTGAATGAAAACTGATCTATGCTGAGTAATATATCGCCTGTCTCGACTACGATCGGGGCTGTTTCGACTAAACGAGTTGTTGCAAAATTGTCTTTGCGAATTTGAAATTGTTTCATCGTTATTTTCCTTCATTTATTGGGTTTGGGAGCCTAAGCGGCATCGAGTTCGGCGATAAATTCTTGTACCTTCATCATTGCCGGCATGGCATGTTCTTTAAATTTGCCAAGTATTTGTGTCTTTTCTTTATCATCTGGATCGACCGAAGCCATCAACTTAGAAAACCCATCTAAGCGATTGCTGGCAATCCATTCGCGTAAGCCCGGCTCTTGTGACCACTGATATTGATTAAACATTTGGCCAGCGGTGACTCTAAGCCAGTCAGTGTCGTGATTAGGTAAGGGTACCACGGTACACAATTGATTTTTCTTGGCGCGCTGTTCCTCAGTCTTATCTGGATAATTTGCTTCGATATGAGCAATGAAAGCGGCACTGAAAACCGGTTGTACGGTCCTAACGGTTTGCACTGTGATGGTATTTCCATCAAAGACAGGCAGTATAGGGCTAGGCGGTACTGCGCTCGCTGTACAATCGATGTCACTTAATAGTCGAATGACCAACTCATTCAACTTGCTTTCTCCCTCACTCTTAGTAACAAATATAAGCAACCTTCTTTTTGCTCATACCGCGCACAGCTGTATCAAAGGTTCAGGACTGTTGAGCAGATTTATACCTTTAAATTGATTTTTAACACCTTGCTCACCCTTGCTCATCCCTGGTATTTTGGCTGTAGCCAAGATTAGGCCCAAATAAACTTA
>CAJQNY010000161.1 GCA_905479805.1 uncultured Arenicella sp. | reverse complement strand
CAATAACTCCCGGTAAAACCCAAGGCACCAACATATAGTATCCGGTCAACAACTCGTTGAGAACGCGGCTAGCACCAAAAACGAAAAACGCCGTATGAGCGCCAATACCTGCGCCAATGATGGCACTCAAATGAGCAATTATTTGCTCGCCACGAGTCACTTGATGTTTTAGACAATACCGCAAATTACCCAACGCCGTCACAGAGCAAAGCGCAGCAAAGATATAAAACAACACATTCATAGGTGAGTTCCCGGTTGCCGTTACACCTAAGCAAATACCCACCATTAACAATGCAAGATTTATTAGCAAACTATCCGTGCGTCTCATCAAAACATGATTACCTTTAGATCTGATAGTCTGTAAACCGTGCCTCACTCCCACCATAACCAAGACCGAAATTGCCAATAAGAACAAACCAATGTCCCCTTGCTCGCTTTCTATTTTGAGAGCTTGTGCTGCGGTTAATGTCTGGTCAGAAAACTTAAACGAAATTGGGTCAACCATCAGCATCATTGAAAGAATAAACGCGCTAACACCCACGGCATACATAGCTTTGGCGTACCAGTGACCCGTCAGCTTATGACGCGTACTACCTTTTTTTGCGACGACTGGAATCCAAAATAAGATCAATGATGCGAACCCTACGCTAACATGAAAGAAAATAAGAGCTTGATAAGTAAATGACATAAACACCTCCGTTAACTAAGTTAGCTCATATTAGCGAAGGCATTCGTCAGCCATAAGTGCGAAAGGTCATGATTCAAAATCATGACTTTTGGCCTATGCACCAAAGCCGCCAATAAGGAATAATACTTTCATGGAAAATCGAATCAGCTTTTATCAGCACATGTCGGGCATAGGGACCGGAATTGTTATCACCACTTTCAGTTCCTTAATGTTGTGGGAAACCCCGAAGTTCTGGGAGTCGATAGTATGGCAATGCATGATACTAATAGCATTATTCATACTCAGCAGCTCAAAAAACAATAGTTCCAAATCCGGAAATATCATTGAGTTAAAGGGCGTCGATAGACTCGCATTTTGGGCCATACTGCCGTTGGTGTTCATGACTGGCTGGCGAGTCTCAGTAGATATCTACTTCATCTACACTGTGATTTGGATTGCTTATGCGCCTTTCTATATGTCCTGGAAGAGTTGTTGGTATTGGCTCGCGATCATTAGTATTGGATGGTATCTCATACGTTTGTACGCCTGGGGTGAAAGCCAGCCCTTAGCGGGCACATTATTGGTTGGTACCTTTCATGTGTTTGCGCTCCTGTCCGCGAGAACAGCCCAAGAGGCTCAACAAGCAAATGAAAAGACCCAAGAATTGAACCGAGAAGTACTGGCAACACAGCACTTACTCAGCGAAACATCGCGCGAAAGAGAACGCATTAGAATTGCTCGAGACCTACATGATTTATTGGGTCACCATCTAACTGCACTGACTATCAACCTCCAAGTGGCTAGCCACCTTAGTGATGGAGAGGCTAAGGAAAAAGTCGATCAGTGCCACAGCCTCTCTAAATTATTGCTAAGTGATGTTCGCGAAACTGTTGCGACTATGCGTAAGATGCCAGTTGTGAAGCTCCAAGAATTACTCGAGATTGCCATCAAGGACATCCCTCGTTTACAGATCAGCCTTGATGTAGAAGCAGAGTTGGAAGTAGACGATGTTAATACAGCTGAAGTCTTGTTGCGCATAATCCAGGAAGCAATCACCAACACGTTGAAACACAGCCATGCAAGAGCCGCGAAAATCAAAGTTAAACTAGAAGGCGATCAAATCATAATGGAGTACACCGATGATGGTGGAGGATGTGAAAAGCTAAAACATGGGCATGGCCTGCAGGGCATGCGAGAACGAATCGAACGTTTGGATGGCCAATTGCATATAGAATCAAAACCCAACTTCAGCATTCGAGCGATCGCTCCATTGGCAAATTGAGATGACCATCAAAGTAGCCCTCATAGACGACCAAACTTTGGTACGCAGTGGCATATGCAGTTTGCTTAAATTGTCCGACCGCGTTGTCGTTGTTGCAGAAGGCGACAATGGCGAAAAGGCCAAAGAAATAGCGGAAGGCAAGTCACCTGATGTTTTCTTGATGGATATCCAAATGCCTCGAATGAATGGCATCGAGGCGATAAAAAGTTTGCGAGAAGCAGATATTACGATTCCCGTTATTATTCTAACCACTTTTGACGATCACGAATTGGTACTGCAAGGACTTCAGGCCGGCGCACAGGGCTACTTGCTAAAAGATGTTTCTCTGGATAACCTTATTGCCGCCATAGAGGCTGTTCATAAAGGCGAAACAATCGTACAACCCTCCATCACCGATACCTTGCTGCGCGGATTGCCCTCGCAAAAAGGTGAGTTTGATTCTCTACCTGCCCCAGAAGCATTAACCCCAAAGGAAACGGAGGTATTGCGAATGGTTGCGAGTGATTACAGTAACAAGGAAATATCAGGTGCATTGCATAAATCCGAGGGCACTGTCAAAAACCATGTTTCGAATGTATTAGCCAAGTTAGGCGTGCGCGATCGAACTCGCGCCGTGTTGCGGGCCCTTGAAATTGGCATCCTATAAGGTCTCATTAATCGCGCCAAACAAACTCAAACGCTAGGTCTTAGGCCACTTTTCGTCTCGACAGATATAGCTCATTACATTCATACCAAAGCTGCAAACACTTGTTAGAAGGTTTATCCACAATCTATGTTTAAGTCAATTATTCTTAGCTAGATTTTAATTCGTCTTAGAATAATGGTTATACCAATCTCTCTATCAAGAGTGTTGCTACCTTTCGTTAAAAAAACTGGTACGATGCCTATTATCTATTTAGCATGCTTAGTCGATCGTTCGAAATGGCTCTCACCTGAACAATCGTCAATAAAGCAGTGAGTATTAAAGGAGAACAGTTTGAAATTTATCATTCCAATCGGTTTGATTGCGGCAGCAACGATCATCTTGGTTATATTTTTCTTCCCCAAGAGCCCTGAAACAAAAATCATACCTAGTGTTACTCGGGCACCAGCGAAAATCACAGCTGAATCATACGGTTCAATATCACCTATACGATCTGTCGATGGTTTAGATCCAGCCAAGGTGGCGCTTGGCGAACAACTCTACAACGACCCAATACTTTCAGATAACAATACTGTGTCATGTGCTACTTGCCACATTCTTGACCTTGGCGGGACTAATCAACTGCCTATGTCCGTCGGTATTAATGGTGGTGTACAGAAGATCAATGTGCCAACGGTTTTTAACTCAAGTTTGAACTTCAAACAATTCTGGGATGGTCGAGCAGATACCCTCGAAGAGCAGATTGATGGCCCAATCACCAACCCCTTGGAAATGGGATCCACTTGGTCAGAAGTAATTTCACGCCTTGAAGCTAATAGCGAGTATGTGAAGCTATTCGCAGACTCTTATTCAGAGGGAGTTACGCAAACCACAATTAGCCATGCGCTTGCGGAATTCGAGCGTTCACTGACAACGCCCGATTCTACTTTCGATCAATATCTAAAGGGCGACAAAGACGCATTAAACGCTGACGAAATTGAGGGGTATAAACTCTTTACTAGCTTAGGGTGCGTGAGATGCCACCAGGGTACGGGTATGGGTGGAAATATGTTTCAGCGCATGGGCGCCAAGAACGACTACTTTGCCAACCGTGATGATTTAAATACACATGATATGGGCCGCTTCAATGTTACTGCTGATGAATTTGATAAACACCGGTTTAAAGTTCCAAGCCTTAGAAATGTTGCACTTACTGCACCGTATTTTCATGACGGGAGCGCTGCTACTCTACTTGATGCCGTTCAGGTAATGGCGAAATATCAATTGGGCCGACGCTTACAAGATCGCGAACAAGAGTTGTTGGTCGGCTTTCTACGAAGCTTGACAGGAGAGTACAAAGGTAAAAAATTAAGCCTTCCCAACACCAAACAGACGAGCGCACAACAATGAGCCAGCGCTTTGAATATATTCTCGGCGGCACCGCAATTTTCTTTTGTTTACTGATAATGGCATTTTTGTTTTGGAAGTCGGCAGCCGTCGACGACACTCGTGAACATCAGAGGTACATAGAGAGCATTCGGCATCTACAGGCCAGTGATGCGATACTGGATCAACACCTATTGCGGTTGCGCAACGGCTCAACCAATAGCGTCGATAAACTCAATGAAGAATTAGCACTTATTCATCGGCTCGAGGCGGTCATAGATAGACCACCGGAATACATTCCGGTAAAGGGAGCTGAGATCCTCATGACTATTTTAGCAAACTATAAAAAAGTCATGGAGCGCAAAGAATTACTCATCGAGCGTTTTAAAGCCGAAAACGCAAATTTAAAAACGTCGATCGTTTATTACCCGATTTTAAGTCAGGAATTGGTCAATAGCCTAAAGGAAGTGCAACAGGGCAAACCTCTCGCAGCAAGAATACAAAACCTGCTTAGAGATATTTTACTATTCAATCTCAATACCAACCCAGCACTAGAGCTGTCGATAAAGAATCAAATAGGTCGCTTAGACATCGCTGGTGAGAACTACCTCACAAACGTGAATAGATCCCAGTGGAATTCCATAGAGGGAATCGAAGACCTAAGTGTGCAAGGGCATACAATCCTACGAGTGAAGCCGGGTGTTGATTCGCTTATTGAAGAACTGATGGCGATTCCCGTCACGGTGGAATTAGAGAGCTTTGCTGACGAATATCATCGTTGGTACACCTATGCCTTGGAAAGCGCCACATTTTATCGTTTGTGCATGTACATATTGACATTACTGATAACCATTCTTCTTGCTTGGATGATTATTCGACACCTTGATAGACGAGTAAAACGGGCAACTAAGGCCAGCGAAGAGCAACGCGACCAGGTACTGGTGCAATTGGCTGAGCGTCAAGCGTTAGCCGAGGTCGCAATCGCAGTGAGCAGCGTAGGTAATGTTAATAGCGTCTTAGATACGATTCTGGCAAAGAGTAAGGAAGTGGTGAATGTCGAGGCCAGCTCGGTGCTGCTGCTGGATGAAGAGGCAAACAATCTCTACTTCCACACCGTGCAAGGTGAGGTTTCTGAAGAGCTCAAAGGTAAACGCATCGAGCTAGGAGAAGGCTTGGTCGGACATGTTCTTGAAACGGGTAAAACCGAGGTAGTTGCTGACCCCTATAGCGACCCACGCTTTAGCAAAGCGATGGATGATGCCACGGGATTTGTTACTCGTTCAATATTGACCACGCCGCTAATCAATAAAGAAAAGATAATTGGCGTATTGCAACTTGTTAACCGCCAGCATCAAGATACTTTTATTGATAATGATATTTCACTAATTGAGTCATTTGCGGTCCAGGCTGGTGTTGCCATAGAGAACTCACGACTTTACTCAGATGTAAGTCAACACGCCGATGATTTGAAAGTCTCATTGGACAATGAGCGACGTTTGACTGTTGAAAAAGAAAAAATGGGCGCCTATATCCCTAAGGAAGTAGTAGATCAAATCTCCCGTAGCCGCGAAGAAAAACTCGCTTTGGGCGGCAAAGTGGTTCGTGCAACCATAATGTTTTCAGACATAGTTGGCTTTACCCGATTGTCCGAACGCCTAGAACCGAAAAAAGTTGTCGACTTTTTAAACCTCTATATGACTGAAATGTCCGACATCATCGAGGAAGAAGGCGGCATTATTGATAAGTATATTGGAGACGGCATCATGGCTATTTTCACTAACGAAGATGACAATCCAGCATTGTCTGCTGTGCAAGCTGGTTTACGCATGCAGGCTGCCGTAGACAGTCATCGAGAAAGCTGGGGCAGTATCGACCCAGACCTATCCAAGCTGAGCATGCGCGTAGGGATTAATTCCGGTCGCGTAATCTCTGGTAATGTCGGCTCGGAAAGGCGTATGGACTACACCGTAATTGGTGATAACGTCAATGTGGCCGCACGAATTGAACAAGCCTGTGAACCCGGTGGTGTACTTGTCAGCACATCGACCTACGAAGATGTGAAGTTACGGGTTAAGGCGGAACAAATGGAACCCATCATCGTGAAAAACCGCGACCAACCGGTATTAACGTATTCGATAGAATCGACCACTTAATGCGGTGATTTTATTCTTCGAGGAAGAGCATGTCGAAACTTAAAAATGAAAAAGAACTATTAAAGACTGCAATTCGTGTAGGCATGCGGTATGGCGAAAACCGAGGTGTGGTCAAGTTTGATCCCGATGATTCAGCCAACGATAAAATCGAATTTCTCTACAGACTATTAGTTCACGACAAATTAATTACGCCCTTACCACAGGAACAATTATCACTGCCTACTATGAAACATAAACTTGCCTTGTGGGCTTCAAAGTTAAAAAGTTAAGTAGAACCAATATATCGACACTATCTCCCAAACAAAAACCCGCCCTTTCCGATACTTTCAAATTAAATTTATCTATCATTCACTCTGTGTGTGCAATCAGTGGCATTCCTCCGTGAACTGAAAACCCTAGCTCTATGACGTTCATGAACAAAGTTACAGAAAAATTATTTGATATGAATGATCGACCCGAAGACCCTCAATACAAAGCGTCCAGACTAACCCACTGGATTGGAGTAATCTGCAAGTACCTACCCCGGGGGAAAGGCGCTGTCGCTCGTGGGTTGGGCAGACTACTCAATCCGTTTTTCACAGATCGTTATATAACGACGCGCTACGGTGCGCAAATGGTCATTAATTCTCGAAACTTAGATTTTTACGCGACGATGACACGGTGGAATGGGAGCTGGGAACACTGGGTTTTTGATACTGCACATTGGCTACTACCAGAACAAGGTACGTTTTATGATATTGGTGCCAACGTCGGCTACATGAGTATGGAGATGTTACAACGCCGGCCTGAATCAACGCTGGTTTGTTTCGAACCCATACCCGAGCTGGCAGAATTAATTCGCAAATCTATAAAGCTGAATGAGTTCGACAGTCGAGCACAATTGCTCGAATATGGCTTATCCGATACCGCCCAAGAGGCCGCGTCCTTATCTGTTCCAAAACATCAGGCTCACTCTACACTTGAGCCTGAGTTCCAGCAGGCGGGAGCTGAACATTTCAGTATAGAGCTTCAGCGCCTAGACGATTTGGTTCTTCAACACCAACTACCTCTCCCTGACCTAATAAAAATAGATGTTGAAGGACATGAAATACCAGCATTGACGGGAGCGATAAAGACTCTATCAGCCTCTCAGCCGCACGTACTATTCGAGGCCAACAATATTAAGCAATTAAATGAATTGAAATCGCTGCTCTCGGGGGTTACCGATTACCGGTACTTTTATGCCATCGGATCGTATCGTCCGTTAAAGGAATTGCCTAAAGAAGTAGAGATAATCGACAAAATAGACGTGATTGCGATAAACACAACGCGAGCTGGTTTGCCTGATGATGTTTTGCATCAATTGTAAGGCTAATACTCGGCAGCAACCCCCTAGCTTCGAAAATAACGACATGAAAACCTCATCTAAACCAAACCTTGAACATTGCTCTATTAATCAGTCTCAAGTGATTTAACTAAGATCGAGCTCAAGGTACTGCCAGCATTGCGATGCTTTGCAATCGCTGCGTAAGCATCAGATTGCATCCAAGCAAACGCAGACTCTTTCGAAGGAAACTCAATCACAACCGAGCGAGTAGCTTCCCACTCGCCAGCGATCACCATGGGATCTTCGTCGACACTTAAGAGCTTACCGTCAAATCTTGAGAAAACACCCTCAAATAAATTCTCATATTTCTCATACTCAGCGCGATCATGAATGGTGAGTCTAGAAAGGATGTATACGGACATGGTGCTTTACTCCTTACATTAATTAGATTGCGAGAATTCGGTTTTCAATCGTTCTGAAAAAGTAGCTACAGTAAATTAACTATGATCCTTTACCCATTGCGCCAGCTGTGGAGGCGATAGCGCTCCGCTAACACGATCCATCTCTTTTCCGTCCTTGAACCATATCAGCGTGGGGATCGACCGTATATTCCACCGTCCAGCTATTTCCTGTTCCTGTTCAGTATTCAATTTAGCGAAACGCAGTTCAGGTTCCTCCTGTGCTGCGGCTTGTTCGAAAGTAGGCGCGAAGCCACGACATGGGCCACACCAAGGTGCCCAGCAATCTACTAGCACTGGAATGTCATTATTGTTGAGAGTGCTGGCGACATTTGCGCTTGTGAGTTCTATGACTTTACCTTGAAAGAGTTTCTCTTTGCATTGGCCGCATGTTGGGCCATCTCCTAAGCGCTCACTGGGAATACGATTAGTTGAATTACAACTCGGGCAGGATATATTGATAGTGCTCATAAATGGATCTAATTGAAGAAAGGTAAGTTAACAGACCTTAGTTTCTCATATTCTATTGTAAATAAATCATGATCTATTTCCCAGCAATGCCACCGAGGCTTATATCTCCGCAAGGCCCTTTTCCTTACTAGGACCTGGGAAGAAAATATTGGTCGCCTCTTGATACGCTTTGTAACCTGGCCGCTTTTGAAGAGAATAGTATTCGGATGGAACCGCACCAGTGATGTATACCAATGTGGAATACATCATTTTAGATGCCATCAACAGCCCCACCGCCAGCAAAGCCCATATGATGAGAGTTTCTTGATTGTATAAGGCTAACCACGAAGGTATCGCGGCGACAATAAGGCCATTCCATACCATCCATTCTGCAAAGTAGTTGGGGTGCCGGCTATATTTCCATAAACCAACATTGCATACCTGCTTCTTCTTGCCTGCTCTTTTCATCGCTCTTAAGAACGTCTGCTTTTGTATATCGGCAATCGATTCCATGGCAAAAGCCCCGACCCATATTATCACTCCAATAATTTCAAACAGTGAGAGGCTGGCATTCGGATTAGTCGCAATAATAAAGGCCGGTATCGCTAGAAAAGAGGCATTAGCGAGCCCCTGCCAGATTGCATCCAATTGCATGGCCAGCGCAGTATTGGTTTTACCCGCTTTTATCCAGCGTTGCTTCTGATATTCGTATCGAGGAAACTCAGTTTTCAATAGGCCCATGCGCCACATCTTTAGAGCGCCCAAGCCCATTCTGGCCCCTGCAAATATGTAAGCCATACTCACCAAGGCAACTCTCGTTGAATTTCCTTCACTAAACACCCAAGTAACAATACCTATAACCACCAGACCCCACGGCCAGCCTATATCGACATACGACATTCGCCCAGTGCGCCAAATAGGAATACACACCACTAGCGCAAACAACAATAGCTGCAGTACTCCATTAATAAGACTGATAGAAGTAAAGCTATTGGCGATTAACAATAATGCCCATCCAGCCGCGAACGTTATCAATGGTGAAAAGTACTTCATAAAGTCTTCCTAAGAATTAAGTTAAATCAACACTAGTTATGTTCAATGTGGTGAATCGAATATTTTTGCATGGCTATTGTCGCTCATTTAGCGCATCGGTTAAACTGTGGCAGCTGGAACATAAGCGCATTTCTTTTGCGTATACTCTGTTATATCAAATATTTAGAGGCTGTTGTCTTACCGGCCATCGCCAAAATCCAAACCGGAGAAGTAAATGAAGTCCATTGCAATTATTTCTATTGCCCTATTCGCCTACGCCAACGTATTTTTTCAAGAGTCTCTTGCAGAAGAGAACCCGGAAGTACCCGCATATTCACTAAAGAGCTCGCAATTAGAAACGGCCCAAGGCCTGATAGATACCGCGCTTGAAAGTGACCTAGCCCATAAGATAGTGGAATCTCTAACTACTGAGGTAGGAGCGCGCTTAGGTGGGTCTGAGGCAGAGAAAAGAGCACGTGACTGGGGAATGAAATTAGGCAAAAAGCTTAGCTTTGACCGAGTCAGTGTGGAAGAGTTCACGATGCCCTATTGGGAACGCGGCAAACTAAATATTTCATTAACCGCGCCCTATGAACAAAAGCTATACGGCACTGCACTTGGTGGTTCTGCCAGCACACGCGAAGATCTTGATGCGCCGGTAGTCTACTTTCGTAGCGTTAACGACATACTGGAAATTGAGCCCGGTAGCTTAACTGGAAAGATTGCTTTTATAGACGGCGAAATCATGGTTAAAAGCCAAACCGGGGCTGGTTACGGCCCGGCAAATACACGCCGAACAGTAGGTTGGCAACATGCCGAACGTGGTGGCGCAGTAGCTTTAGTAGTTCGATCCGTTGGGTCCGATTCTCACCGATTCCCACATACCGGTATGATGCGACACAAAGAAGGAACATGGGCCAGCATTCCAGTAATTGCTGTATCCAATCCTGATGCCGATCATGTGAGGCGATTGCACAGATTAGGTGAAAAACTTTCAATCAGCCTTAGCTCCACTGCCGAATGGAAAGGCGATGTAAGCAGCGGCAATGTGATTCTAGATTTGGTGGGCCGTGATAAACCGGAAGAGATTGTGCTGATTGGAGGTCACCTCGACAGCTGGGACTTAGGTACCGGCGCCATTGATGATGGTGCCGGAGTTGCCATTACCACCGCAGCAGCTGAGCTGATTGCACGCTTACCGAAACGCCCTCGCCGCACCATTCGTGTGGTGATGTTTGGTGCTGAAGAGGTAGGCTTGTTGGGAGCAAAAGCTTACGCAAAACAACATGCCGACGAGGCCGAAAACCATGTGTTAGCGACAGAGTCAGATTTTGGTGCTGGCACTATCTGGAAGTTTGACTCCAACGTTAATTCTGCCGCAAATCCTGCTATCGATGAGATTGGTAAGTTGCTCTCTCAACTTGGGATTGTTCGTGGCGGCAATGATGTAAAAGGCGGCGGCCCAGATATTATTCCACTCGTTGAATTAGGTGTACCAACCGTGCGACTCAACCAAAACGGTATGGATTATTTTGATCTACACCACACGCCTGACGATACTTTAGATAAGATAATTCCAGAAGAGCTGGCACAAAATGTCGCTGCGTATGCCGCATTAGTTTATTTGGCCGCTGAGCTAGATGTGGAATTCAGAACCAGTGACAAAGAAACTGGTGAGACTACAAGTAAATAGCGACATTGCCATTTTTGGTAGGAATAACATAGAAGCTACCTTCGGTCTCTTCTACGCCCTCGCCTAACTGAATCTCGAAAGCACCCATATCACAAAGCCCTGATATTGCATCAGGGCGCGGCTGACCTCGCTGGTCTGTTGCTTCGCAGCTCGCATTATCTCCGGCGTCTTTGGCTAGGCTCTCATTGAGCAGCATGTGAGTTGCTGTTGGCCCGCCATTGTCATTAAGAAAATCACTCAATTCCGGATCCGCTTGAATGCCGCCTAAGTTCACCACATTACAGCCGCCATCTTGAACCAAACTATTCGCCATCGTCGTTGGCAAGCCACCCACGTGAGAGCAATCTCTAGCATCGGGGAACACTTCGGCCGTTGAGTTCGCAATTATGGTATTGGTAATTTTGATGCCCGGCAGATTTAGATATAAATATACGCCGCCGGCTTCGCTGCGCGCAGAATTCTTAGTAAAAGTTACATTGTTAATCTCTGATGAATCTGCGCTGAATAGCGCAATACCCCCTCCTGATTCAGTGGCATGGTTTCCTGAAAAAGTAGAGTTTACAACCCGGTTTTCATTGGACGTCGTGTTTAGAAACACCCCACCACCGAAAGCACCCTTATTACCTGAGAATGTGGATTCTAATATGGTATTCCCTAATCCATCCATCCAGAGTCCTCCCCCATCATCAACGGCTTGGTTGCCGATAAACGAAGATTGTTTTATCTCAGTCGTTTCTATCTCGAACCCGGCCTGGCTATAAACACCGCCTCCTTTTCCATCCGCCGAATTATCAATAAACCGAACCCCTTCAGCGTAGACAACTCCACCGCGAATCGCCCCACCATCGGTGTCAGCATGATTATTCTGTAGAATAGAGTTTGTAATGATAAGTGGAACATGACCGTCGGATTCAATACCTCCGCCAGCGGTGAAGGCGGTGTTGTTGCTTATAGTTGCTCCATCTACGCTAAGGCTATCAAGGTTTAACGCCGCTATGGCACCACCGCTTCCAAACCCTCCTCCTAATAACGATGTTGCTTCATTGTTAGTAAAAACGGAGTCATAAACCTCAAGACCCGTTGGGACATCGGTGGGATCATTGGGCTCACGAACATAGAGAGCTCCGCCAGTTGTACTAGTGTTGCCATCAAACTCGGAATCGCGAACTGTAACTGTGGACCTAAAGGCAAACAAGGCTCCTCCGCCTATTCCACTGATTGCACCTGAATTATTGTTAAACGTTGATCTCTCAATATCCAAATCAACAAGGTTTACGGACAGCACACCACCTTCGTTACCTATAAAGGTGGAATCAAGAACATCAGTTTCTACATTATTTCCTGCCGCCGGCGTGAATACCGAAATTACTCCGTTATTTTTCGTTTTATTGTTTTTAAAATAACATCCATTAAAAACGGCGCTGTACACTCCTTCGTAACTTCCAAAATTAATAGATATTTGAGATCGATCAGCTGCTCCATCCACAGTTAAGTCACTACTACTAATCTCCAAATGATTGAAGGTAAAAGAGCGATCAGGAGAAGGGTCTGGAAACATTCTATTGAAAAAGAACACGCCTGATCCAGCTGGAGCTTCAATCACAACCCTATTTGTTGCATCGGCCCTATTAATGACAACACTCTCTTCCAGCTCGATTACGCCTTGAGTCAAAACAATGTTGCTGACAGAAAACTCGATGGTCGTCTCAGCGTTACCATCCGCTGCGAGTGCGCACCCGTTGTCTAGGTTTGCACCTGCATTTGTGGTGTCGACAGCCTCTCGTAGCGTGCAAATTCCGTCGTTTTGAGCACTAACATCCCAGCCGTTATTAACGAGCACGGAAGTCGCACTGGCCTCTTTTGCTAAGGCAACAGTTAGTACCAAAAACAGTATTACATACAGCTTCTTCATGCCAAACCCTGTCAATAAATCCACCTCGCGGTATACCATGAATTTGGAGCTTTACAAAATAATAATATTTAGTTCCATATAGTGGAACTATAGCTTGCTGTATTTGACGAATATGTATAAGAATATGGGCTTTAATTGGTAGGCACATCCGCGCCAACTAATTTGTCTAACTATGTATTTTATGACTGAAAACGCGCTGCAGAGGCTTCAAGCTAATCCATGAATGTCAAAAAGAGTTAATTTTCACCCTTTTGCGGAATAGTAAATGCGGACAAAAATCACTAAATTGTATCCATCGAGATTGAGAAGCGAATGAATCACTTCACAGCCTCAAAGGAGCATCTTTAACGATGTTGGGTAAAAATTTAATTTGGGGAATTTGTCATGAATAAATTAGGTTTCATAAAAGAGTTTGAACGTCGTTGCGATGTCTTATTGGATTCAAGCATGGAAGTAAATGAGCAATGCCTACGAAAGCGCGATAATTTGATTGCATTTGGCAAAGCTGCTTTAAAACTTAATGTAATGACTCAGACCCAATTGGACAGATTCGTTGGCCAGCTAGATGACGCACTATTGTTCAATGAATTGAACCCAGGTTTAAAATCGCCGATTCGGCCTTACGCGGTGCGACAGAGTGCATCAAGTTCTCATAACTTAGCAAAAGTAGCTTAATGATTGATTAATATATTGCGCCGTAAATTCCTTGGGGTATTTGCGGCGCAATGTTATCTCAGCTAAGTTCTACATTGCTTAAATGGCACGCCAAGGTGCTCTGCAAGCACATTCCCTAACCAAACACTTCGACTATGCGGCTGTCGGCTGATCAACTTAAATGTTTTAGTGTCCTGATTAACTTCGCCGATCACCTTAAGCCCCCAACTGGGAAAACTGTCCTTACCTTCGCCGCCATCTTTAACCTGCTGTAACTCAATGACTTCATTAATGCGCATGCTCTTTTGCCAGTGCAACCAAAGCACATTCACATCCATCGATAAGGATGAGTAATCAACTTTAAAAACTTTACGGCAAAATAATGAATACAATAAAATACAGGCTACCAATAACTCAGCTCCCCAAAACAACCCCACAAACCAAATAGGGATTGGTTCACCATCATCCATCACCCCACCAGTGAGGTAAGAGCGTAGTAGAAACGCGCAAGCAACACTCCAACCTAACAACCACACTATCAAAAATCCATTAAGCGTCTTCATACCGCTGCGCTGATACTCAATCTCAAGAAAACCACTGCTGATGGACCTGATTTTGAAGCCTTCGGGAACTTGACTAATATCTGTTGAATGAGTCATTGTTGTCGCCACTTTTCAATAAGATTGGAACCAAAGCAAGAAAGAATCACAGAGTAATACTAAGTGAGCGCCGATTCAGCGCTATATTAAGCTTACCCCAATTTAGATTTCAATTTTCCTAGAAAGTCGGCCTTGGGTTGCGCCTCTTGTTTTCGTTTGGCTTACGGAATTGAAAAGGCGGTGCAAACGCACCGCCTTCTATGGCATTACAAGTTTTATTTTGTTTTACTGCTGCGGGGCACCACCCCGTATCAGCTTAGCATTGTAGACACGAGAAGTTCCACAGTCGTAGGCTCCGGCAACTATCTCCTGTGCTTTCATAAACCCTCCCCCAGTGCCATAACGATGAAAATCAGCGCCCAGTTCTGCATAGTTAGAATGAGCATTAACTCGTTTAAAGTGCCATTCAGGATCAGAGCCATAAACCGGAAAGAAGAACCATTCTGAGCCAGCTGACCCCTGGTCACTCATATAGGCATTCCATTTAGTTGCTGCTGCCATAGCATCACCAAAACTTGAATCTTTACCTATCGTACAATCGGAAAATCCCAAGACTGGGTTAGGAGAAGCGACACCATTGCCGTTCCTGAGTAGCGTAGATGCGAAAAGAGAGTGAACCGAACATTTCATAACTTTATCAAAAGCAGCCGAATGTGCTCCACCAGCAGATAACCATTGATCTGTGCCCTTTCCCATTGCTTTGCCATCTGGCCAAGCCCCGAGCCACGCCACGTCAAATTGGTAGTCTGGCGAATTATAATATGCAGTGTAGATCCAAGCTGAATATGGTTCTGCTTTAGTCTCATCCATCCAACCGTTCCAATCTTCGATAACTTTATCCAGATCATCCTGATCCTTGCCCTTGTTAAAGTTACAAATAAAGATTTCTACCGGCGCGAATTTAAGTCCCGTTTCGGACTCATGGTGCTCAGCCAAGGCAGTACTTGAAATAACTGATGTGAGTAAAAAGATAAAAAGCGAATAGTGTATTTCTTTCATTATTAACCCCTGATTACTAGTACATAAATGGAACATCCAAAGAATATAACTACGAAATACCCTATAGAGTAAATTGACTTATGTCAAATAGAGGCGGCCAAGTGGGAGGCGTATAACGAGTAATGCCCTCTGATAATATCTTCATGAGTACTTCCTCTGTTCGGTGTTTTATGCGAAGTTACGGACCTAACACCCTTATCTGTTACGATCTTATAAGTATTAATCTAGCCTTAATTAGTCATGACATTCAGAATAGTTTTTACTTCTTTAGTATTTTTCATAACGATCTTTCCTGTAACGACTACGATGGCAGCAGGGGAATCTCGGTTCGATAAAGCCGTTGCTGAAATTGGCGAGAGCGATGACATAGTCGGTTTGGCCGTAGCCGTCGTTCGAAAAGGAGAGTTATCTTCTTTAAACACTTTTGGCGTACGCGAAATTGGTCGCCCTGAACCAATCAACGTTGACACAACCTTTCGTATTGCATCGCTCTCAAAAGCATTTGCCGCCACCGTTGCAGGCGAACTTGTTGACACTGACAAGCTATCCTTTGATGACCCTATATCTAGTTCTAATAAGGACTTTCAATTGCGCGACCCGGCTCAGGCAGAATCAGTGACCCTTACTCATATATTAAGCCATCGAATATCCTTGCCGCCCTACGCTTATGACAACCTACTTGAAGCTGGCGTAACGCCTTCCAAAATCTTAAGGGAGATGAAGAAGGTAACACCGGTCTGCAAAGTTGGTACCTGCTATGCCTACCAAAACGTAGGATTCAATTTAATAACCTCTGCCATCGAAAGCACTACCCAACAAAGCTATGAGGGTGTAGTGACAGAAAGCTTATTTGCCCCACTTGGCATGAGCGGTGCCTCTTTCGGAATTGACGGTTTAACTCGAAATGCAAACTGGGCACGTTCACATAGCCGTCCAGGTTACAGACTCAACCCCGCGAGCACATGGGAGGTAAAAGCGTTAAAACAACCTTATTATGATCTACCAGCGGCAGGAGGGGTAAACGCCAATATTTCTGACATGGCCAAATGGTTAGCGGCGCAAATGGGCTACGCCCCAGAGGTTATTCCCCCTAAACGCCTGACCGTTTTACATACGCCCCTTGTTGCCACACCGGCTGAGCTGAGACGAAATAGGAGACTAAGTAATCTCACCGATGCTCATTATGGCTTGGGTTGGAGAATCTATCAGTACGCAGGACAGACGGTCATTAACCATTCAGGGTCAGTTGAAGGCTATGTCGCGCAAATCGCGTTCTTACCAGAACAAGACGTAGGAATAGTATTGCTTGCCAATTCACGTTCTCGAGAATTTTGGGATATTCTACCGCTGTTTCTAGACTCTGAACTTGGATTGGAGAATGAACTCTTATCGCAAACCGAATTGAATCACTAGCGAGTTACTTTAACGCTGATTAATGCACCCCACTTAATTTTCTCGGCCATCAAATAATCAATCACAAGATGAAATGGATATACTTGAGTACAGATATTTAGATTACACCTGCACCCTAATAGGTAGATACTTCCTTTGCTAAGAGACCTTATTGAAAAAAAACTTGCGGCAATAAATCGTGTACCCATAAACGATGAAACGCTGAAAAGTGCTGCCGTGGTCGTTGCGATTGTCGATAGCGCTGAAACAAAGGATCCACCATATTTCTTGCTCACACGGCGCGCCTCAAAACTGCGAACGCATTCAGGGCAATTTGCATTACCCGGTGGAAAAGTAGACCCCGGCGAGAGCGCAGAACAAGCAGCCCTACGAGAGCTTGAGGAAGAGCTTGGAATCACGGTTAGCGAAAACAATATTCTTGGCGTATTGGACGACTACCCAACAAGGTCCGGGTTTTGCATAACCCCGGTTGTTGTATGGCTTGGATGCCCCGAAACCATCACGCCGAACCCAGATGAAGTTGCCAATGTTTTCAATATCCCCCTAGAGGATCTTTCAGACGAGAACTTAGTAAGACTCGACCGCGGCGAAACTCCCGAACGCCCCGTTCTCAGCGTCAATCTAGCTACCATTGGCCATGAAGTCTATGCACCCACGGCAGCGATCATTTATCAATTTTACGAAAGAGCGATCAAGGGAAGAAACACTCAAGTTGCGTTCTACGATGAACCAACCTTCGCTTGGAAATAATATTTTTAAGTAATTGAACCAGACGATGACAATCGATTGCCATTTTGTCGGCACCGGTCAAGCTCAAACCAATTCCTCAATCCTATCTAGGGCCCTCACCAACGCATTTCCCTATTCCCGCTTTTATTTCACGCTCTTTTTGCCATAGTGAATATTACAAGAGGTGAACCAAGGTTGAAACATGGCTTCCATTGCGACAATATATGAGTTCGATCGTGTGACCGGATAGTAATATGGCAGGCAAGCTTCCCTCTGTGGCAGCCTTGCTCGAAGGAACTTGATTAGCTTGGCATATCCTTATTAATCAATACACAAAGCCGTGCACACGGGTGTACAAAGTACTTTCGAACGCAACATCAGTGGCTTCCCTCACTCTAGGTTTTTTCACTAGGTCATATCTTTGCCGTTAGTTTCTCTAACAGGAATACCTTGATGGTTAAACTCATGCAGGCAGTTTACGTTAATACCAAAATAGTCAGGAGTCACTCGTTTTCGATGAAACGGATAAATACCGCA
>CAJQNY010000160.1 GCA_905479805.1 uncultured Arenicella sp. | reverse complement strand
CGCGAGACTCACGGGCCTTTATTCGATGTAGTTAGGTTTGATGAATTCCGCTTTTACCGGATAGTGATAGCTGCGATATTCTGATAGATCCGGCTCGCCAGCGGTCTGCCATGCCAAAAACCACAGCTGAGAAAGAACGGCTGCGCCAACCGACAGGCGTTCTATCACAAAACGGTTGTAGTGTTTTGCGACGGACTCAGGTGGTTTGCGTTTTGCGCGCGTGCGCTTTTCCGTACTCTTTTCTATGAGGGAATAGCGATCATCTAATTTACGCAATTTATCAACATTAGAGAAGCTATTAAACACTAGGCCAAATACCAACTCTTGCGGGTCCATCAATAGTTGCTTGGTGTCTTGTTTAGATTTGTTCTTGAAGATCGTTTTATGCAAGAGCGAAGCCTTTGAGGTTCGGTCTATCTGGGAGGCGAGTTTCATGGGTAGCACACTCACCACATCCGACTCAAAGTAAGCATGTAAACCCGTGTTGCCGGTAAGCTGGCCATCGTGGTTACTGGTTGTGTGATGCGGGTTAGCAAGATCGCCGATAAAGTGACTCATCAAGCCTGCGTATAAAAGAGCATCATTGGTTGCTGAGATCATGTCGTCGTTATTATTCGCTTTGCCGGCTTGTTTTAATGCGGTGCTCATCAAATCGTAAAGTTGCAAGGCACGCCAGGGCGCAGTTCCTGCATCTTTAGCTGCATTGAACCCTTTGGTTGACGCTCGCTTTGCGTAGCTCGCAAAATCGCGATCTATATCATTAACTGATGCAATTTCATCATAGGATTTTTCGAGGTTGATGAAATGAGTGGGGTAATTTTCGGCTCTGTCTTCCTTGCTCATATAAGGAGCTCGCCAAACGATATCCGGTGTATTTGAGAGGTGTGAGAGCATGTGATCGCGAGATGCGAACGGTTTCATAATAGCTGGATTGTTGGTGCTTTGAGATTTCAAGTTTTGCACAGCAATCCGAGTAATCAGGTCGTGACCTCTTTCACCCCAAGCCAGTGACGGCCCTGAATGTACAATAAGACATAAGAGCAAATAGATGCTGCTGGTTTTGGACGTACCGTGGTTGGATTCGGACATAGCGATTTAATTATGAGTTGTAGTACTTATTACTGCACAGTGTAACCTCCGCCGGCGCCGATGCAAATCGGCACAGGCGCAATTGACTTGGCGCTGTGTCATACTAAGCGAAACATTGATGAAAACTAATTGAGGAGTGGCCATGCCTTATACCCAAGACATGTTGGATGAGCTTAATATTTTATGCCTCTACAACCTGGATTCTAATCAAGAAGGAATTAAGGTGCATTCGTCGGCAAAGCCGGAAGCGATTGCCGCAGCTAAAAGATTATTTGAAAAAGGAATTCTCTCGCAAGAGGATGGCGGCTATTTAACTATTCTGGGGATTACCGCCGCAGAACACGCGCAAGATTTGAATCAAATATTAAACGTGTGATGAGCACAAAAAAAAGACGGCACCCCTAAGGATGCCGTCCAAACCCAACCCTATTTGTTTAAGGTATTTAGTCGTTTAAGACAAAAGTGACCTTAAGTTTCACACGGTAATCGCTAACTTTTCCGTCCTCGACGCCGACTTCTTGGTCTTTAACCCAAGCGCCAGTTACATTTTTAAGTGTTTTGCTCGCGCGCTCTACACCAGTGCGAACAGCAGCTTCAAAACTTTCAGTCGATGATGCGGATATTTCAGTAACTCTTGCAACAGTCATGGTGACTCCTTTTTTAGGCAGTACCGATGAGAACTCTCCAAACGGTATTGCGGATGATTGACTATGATATTTAGCAGGATATGCAAATATTTTTATGTTCTATTCGCTTACTCTGCAATCTGAGTACAGCTTATTACGCGTCCACTTCTAATACAATTTGCTAAACCGCAATCTGTGTTAACAATTGAAAAACTACTGCGCGACTTTAGCCATTCTTACTAATTGAATAAACTCTGACCGGTATCCATAGGGGTCAGACCCCTTATTAGAAATTGCGCTGCCAAGGATGTCATCGAAGTTGAGTGAGCTGATGTTGTCGCTGCCGCTTAGCAGTTGTGCAAACCCGGCAACCGCAATGGAGAACGCTACATCACTGCTTACATTTCCTGATTGCTTCTTAATAGCGTGTTCGATTAACTTAGATTTTGATTCCTTGGGCAGCTTGTAACGAAGCTTGATGTACCCGTATTCGCCGTTATTACTCGCTCGTGTTGACTTGTTTTCGTTTCCTATTGCGCGGTTGTCAGCATAGCGTGGTTCGTCAATGGCTGCAGATTTGCTGCCCGCTGGGGTGATCTCATAAATGGCGGTTACGGTATGCCCGGCACCGATATCACCGGCATCGACTTTGTCATTGTTGAAATCTTCACGCTTAAGCGCTCTGGTCTCATAGCCAACTAAGCGGTATTCGCTGACCGTAGCAGGATTGAATTCGACCTGTATTTTTACATCTTTAGCAATCGTGAAAAGATTGGAGCTTGCTTCACTGACCAGCACTTTTCTAGCTTCGCTTAGGCTATCAATGTAAGCGGCAACCCCATTTCCATTCTGTGCCAGGGTTTGCATCATGTCATCTTGATAGTTATTTCTGCCAAAACCGAGGACGGATAACATCACACCGCTTTCGCGTTTTCTTTCAACCAAGGTCTTTAGATCTTCATTGCTGCTTTGGCCAACATTGAAATCACCATCTGTTGCAAGAATAATTCGGTTTACTGCATCTTCATCAAAGTTTTGCTCTGCCAGACTATAGGCGAGACGAATACCGGCACCACCTGCGGTAGAGCCACCCGCATTCAATTTTTGCAGGGCTTGCATAATCTTAGTCTTTTCACTCGCCTTGGTAGGCTCTAGAACGGTTCCAGCGGCGCCAGCATAAACAACGATGCTGACTGTATCGCTTGGCTTTAATGTATCAAGGAGTAGGCCGATAGATTGTTTTACCAACGGGAGTTTGTTGGCCGCGCTCATTGAACCTGATACATCCAGTAGGAACACTAGGTTGCTATCAGGCGTTGTTGCCTTATCCAACTCATAACCTTTGATGCCTATGTGTACCAACTTTCTTCCCTCATTCCACGGAGAGTTGCTCACGGTTAGGTTTGTCGCAAATGGCGTGCGCTTGGATTTCGGACCAGTGTAGTCGTAATCAAAATAATTGATAAACTCTTCCGGTCGTACGGCTTGTGGCTTTGGAAGGTAACCATTGTTGAGCTGATTTCTAACTAAGCTGTACGAGGCTGTATCAACATCAATGGAGAAGGTTGATACAGGTTCCTCTGAGACGAGCTTGACAGTGTTGGTTTCATACTTCGCGTAATCTTCTCTTTCATC
>CAJQNY010000159.1 GCA_905479805.1 uncultured Arenicella sp. | reverse complement strand
TTCAGTAAATCTAGCAAAGCACTCCAAAGGAAATTTTATGAACAAAACAGCACCATTAAGTTTGAATGTTCCTGAGCCTGGTTGCCGGCCAGGGGATGAGCCTGATTTTTCAGATTTTGAAATCCCTAAGGCTGGCGCGGTAGGTCGTCCGCCGGTCGATGTGGATCCAAACGACATTCGAGACATGGCGTTTTCAATTATTCGAGTGCTTGATTCAAAAGGTGAAGCGGTTGGCCCGTGGGCCGGAACGCTTAGTACTCAAGAGCTAATTGAAGGCTTGTATCATATGATCACATTGCGCACTTTTGATGCGCGTATGTTGATGGCGCAGAGGCAAGGAAAAACAAGCTTCTATATCCAGCATCTTGGCGAAGAAGCTATCAGTTGTGCGTATCGCAAAGCCTTACAAAAAGGCGACATGAACTTCCCCACCTACAGACAAGCGGGGCTGCTAATCGCTGATGATTATCCGATGACGGAAATGATGAATCAGATCTATTCCAATCTAAAGGACCCATTGCATGGGCGTCAGCTGCCAATCATGTATTCATCTAAAGAGCATGGTTTCTTTAGTATTTCTGGGAATCTAGGGACTCAGTTCATGCAAGCGGTTGGTTGGGCGATGGCCTCTGCGATCTCAGGTGATACACGTATTGCGACAGGATGGATTGGCGATGGTTCAACGGCCGAGAGTGATTTTCATGCAGCCTTGGTTTTTGCGTCTACTTATAAAGCGCCTGTGGTTCTGAATATTGTTAATAACCAATGGGCAATTTCAACATTTCAGGGAATCGCTCGTGGTGGAGTTGGCACATTTGCAGCACGAGGCCACGGCTTTGGTATTCCCTCGGTACAAGTTGATGGTAACGATTATTTGGCTGTGCATGCGGTTGCACAATGGGCAGCAGAGCGTGCCCGTTTGGGGCATGGCCCAACGTTAGTAGAATATGTGACTTACCGCGCGGGCGGACATTCTTCGTCGGATGACCCTTCAGCCTATCGTGCAAAAGAAGAAAATAAAGCATGGCCTTTGGGTGACCCAATAGAACGGCTGAAGCAGCATTTAATAACGATTGGCGAATGGAGCGATGAGCAACATACCGATGCCGAGGCAGAGGTTCTAAAGCGAGTTGTAGAAGCTCAAAAAGAAGCGGAAGCGGTTGGGACTTTAGGCGAGGGTGACATGCCGTCGCCACGCGATATGTTTGAAGGCGTGTATGAAACCATGCCGCCGCATTTAGTCCGTCAGCGCCAAGAAGCGGGGTTCTAAGATATGACTCATATGACTATGATCGAAGCAATTCGTGACGCACATGATATTGCTATGGAGCGTGATGAACGCGTGGTGGTTTTTGGTGAAGATGTCGGCTACTTCGGTGGCGTGTTTCGGTGCACCGCTGGCTTACAAGCCAAGTATGGCAAAACACGTTGTTTTGAC
Source organism: uncultured Arenicella sp. (assembly GCA_905479805.1). Classification (GTDB taxonomy): domain Bacteria; phylum Pseudomonadota; class Gammaproteobacteria; order Arenicellales; family Arenicellaceae; genus Arenicella. The sequence goes on along the minus strand of CAJQNY010000159.1, from coordinate 4,976 downwards.
GCGCCGATCAGCGAGCTAGGAATTGTCGGTGCGGCGGTGGGCATGGCGGCCTATGGTTTGCGCCCTGTGATTGAAATCCAGTTTGCAGACTATGTGTATCCGGCTATTGACCAAATCGCGTCCGAAGCGGCTAGATTAAGATACCGGTCAGCCGGCGATTTTACTTGCCCATTGGTTATCCGTATGCCAACTGGCGGCGGAATATTTGGTGGGCAAACACACAGCCAATCTCCTGAGGCATTTTTCACTCATGTTTCGGGTTTGAAGACTGTGATGCCTTCCAGTCCTCAAGATGCTAAAGGCTTATTGTTAGCCGCGATTGAAGACCCAGACCCAGTTATCTTTCTAGAGCCTAAGCGGCTTTATAACGGACCGTTCGATGGTCACCACGACAAACCGATCGTACCTTGGAAAAAACATGACCTAGGCGAGGTGGATGATGGCTACTACGTCACTCCGTTGGGAAAGGCTGAAATTCGTCGCCAAGGTGAAGAAGTCACCATACTGTCCTATGGAACCATGGTCTATGTCGCAGAAGCCGCGGCGGCTGAAGCAGGCATTGATGCTGAAATTATTGATTTACGTACGCTGTTGCCGCTGGACCTTGAAACGATCAGTGAGTCAGTTAAAAAAACGGGTCGTTGTTTGATCGTCCATGAAGCAACTAAAACCTGTGGCTTTGGTGCAGAGTTGATGGCACAAGTTCAGGAAGCTTGTTTTTACCACCTAGAGTCACAGATTATTCGAGTGACCGGATGGGATACACCTTATCCGCATGCACAAGAGTGGGATTACTTTCCTGGTCCGAGTCGCGTTATCGACGCACTGCACCAGTTAATGGAGAACTAAAGATGGGGATTTATACAATTCGATTACCTGACGTAGGTGAAGGCATCGCGGAGGCTGAGTTGGTTGAATGGCATGTCAGCGTTGGCGATACCGTCAATGAAGATGATGTGGTTGCCGCGGTCATGACGGACAAAGCGGCGGTTGAAGTACCCAGCTCGGTGACTGGCACTGTTTCCTGGCTCGGGGGCGCTATCGGTGACTTGATTCCAGTCGGTGAGAAACTGATTCAGTTAACTGTTGAGGGTGAAGGTAACGATACCGAAGTAGGCATCAAGGCTGCGAGCCAAAATGCTGGTAGTGTGACAGAAACAAAGCCGAAACCGGCTGAAGCAAAAGAACAAAGCCAGCGTTCAACAATTTCCGACAAGCCTGTCCCCGTTGAACAAACTAATCCTGCCGCTTCAGAGTCATTTTCGCATAAACCTGAACGAGCCGCAGCGCAACCTCGGGCCAAAGGAACCAAGCCACTAGCTGCGCCTTCTGTACGTGCTAGAGCCAAAGAGGAAGGCATCGATCTACGCAATGTTCCGGGTTCCGGTCCGGCGGGACGAATCAATCACCAGGATTTATCTAACTTTATTGAAGAAGGCGGCGCGAATAGTGTGCAACCGTCTTCAAGCAAGAAGAATACAAAGGTAAAGGACGTAAAAGTGATTGGCATGCGTCGCAAAATCGCCGAGAAAATGGCTTTGTCGAAATCGCGAATTCCGCATATTACCATCGTAGAAGAAGTGGATATGACCGAGCTCGAAGAGCTCCGAACTGCGCTCAACAAAAAACATGCAGGGGAGCGGACAAAGCTAACTTTGTTGCCATTTTTGATGCGTGCCATAGTAGAAGCAGTACGCGAGCAGCCTGAGTTGAATGCCCGCTATGACGATGAAGCTGGAGTGGTTCATCAGCATGGTGCTGTCAATATCGGCATTGCGACACAAACCGAAAATGGTTTGAATGTCACGGTGGTTCACCATGCCGAAGCCGAGAACCTATGGGATAACGCCACTAAAGTATCACAGCTTGCAGATGCTGCTCGAGACGGAACTATCAAACTCGAAAACCTCACGGGTGGCACGATAACGATTACCTCGCTTGGAAAATTGGGGGCAATCGCAACCACCCCCATTATTAATCATCCAGAAGTAGCCATTGTTGGCATTAATAAAATGCAAATTCGCCCCATGTGGGATGGCCAACAGTTCCAACCGTGCAAGATGATGAATATCTCATGTTCGTTCGATCACCGAGTGGTTGATGGTTGGGATGCAGCAGTGTTTGTACAAAAACTTAAGACATTGTTGGAGTCTCCAGCCATGTTATTTGTGGAGGGATGATCCGCGGATCGTAAATAGAATGTCTGAACTAAAATGTAAATTATTAATTATTGGTGCTGGCCCAGGCGGTTACGTTTGTGCGATTCGCGCAGGACAGTTAGGGGTTGAAACCATCATTGTCGATAGCCAGGCGCCCGGAGGTACTTGCCTAAATGTGGGGTGTATTCCTTCCAAAGCATTAATTCATGCTGCTGATCAATTTCACGAGATCGCCAGTGCAGCCTCCGGCCCATTGGGGATTTCTGTGGGTGCTCCAAGTATTGATCTTGCAACGACCATTGCTTGGAAGGACGGAATTGTTAAGCGCCTAAATGATGGCGTGTCTGGCCTGATGAAAAAGGCTAAGGTTAAGCACATTAGTGGAGACGCCAGGTTTCTAGATGGAAAGACAGTAACGGTTCAAACCAGTGACGGCGAACAACGGATTCGTGCCGAAAATGTGGTGATTGCTACAGGTTCCTCACCCACTGAATTACCGTTTCTACCGTTCGGAGACGACATTCTGTCATCCACCGAGGCATTGTCGCTGCAGGAAGTTCCAAAATCTATGGTCGTTGTCGGTGGTGGGTATATAGGTTTGGAAATCGGCACCGCCTTCGCTAAGCTAGGTGCAAAGGTTACCGTGGTTGAAGCGACTGGCCAAATACTACCTCAATATGATTCAGCATTAAGCAAACCTGTGTCTAAAAGACTGCAACAACTAGGCATTGATGTACAACTCAATACCAAAGCGAGTGGTTTTCATAAAGGAAAATTACAAACCGACCAGGGTGACATACCCGCCGACAAAGTGTTGGTAGCGGTTGGACGTCGCCCACGAACTGACAGTGTAGGCATAGATGAATTGATGTTGTCGATGGACGATGCGTTTATTCAGATAAATAAATCATGCCAAACATCGATGCGCGGAATTTACGCAATTGGTGATGTAACCGGTGAACCGATGCTGGCGCATCGCGCTATGGCGCAGGGTGAAATGGTGGCTGAAATTGTAGCAGGCCATGACCTTAGCTGGGATAAACGTTGCATTCCCGCGGTTTGTTTCACCGACCCGGAAATAGTCACTTGCGGTGTATTGCCACATGAACTTAAGGGCGCAAAAGTGTCTGAGTTTCCCTTTGCAGCAAATGGTCGGGCGATGACCACCGAGCGCGAAGATGGGTTTATACGCATTGTTGCTCGGCCCGAAGACGATGCTGTTATGGGAATTCAAGCCGTCGGTGTTGGTGTATCCGAACTATCAGCAACATTTGCGCTAGCGATAGAAATGGGTGCCACGTTGCAGGATATTGGTGCCACGATTCATGCGCACCCAACACAATCAGAAGGTTTTCAAGAAGCCGCATTGCGCGCCTTGGGCAAGGCCTTGCATATTTAAATCAAGCATTACTTTAGCAACACAACATTTATCCAGACCTAATTGGGAAATAGACTATGAGCGTTTTTTCATCACCTTCGTTTGACCATCATGAGTTGGTTACTTTTACCGAAGACACGGCATCAGGACTAAAAGCAATTATCGCGGTGCACAATAGCAATCTCGGCCCAGCTGTGGGAGGTTGCCGAATGTACCCCTATGCGAACGATGCGGATGCATTGGAGGATGTACTTCGCTTGAGCAGAGGCATGACCTATAAATCGGCACTTGCAGGCTTACCTTTGGGGGGCGGTAAGGCCGTCATCATTGGTGATCACCGCAAACACAAGTCCAAAGCGCTCTTAGAAGCAATGGGAGACTTCATTAATGCACAAGGCGGTAAGTACGTCACTGCAGAAGACTCTGGTACCTGTGTCGATGATATGAAAGTGATTGGATCACGTACTGAGTTTGTCTCAGGTGTTGATGAGAGCCAAAGTTTTGGCGGAGACCCATCACCGTTCACAGCCTACGGAATCTACTGTGGCATGAAAGCCGCATTAGCGCATAAGTTAGGCAGCGATAAGCTAGACGGTATTAAGGTTGCCGTTCAAGGTGCTGGAGCCGTTGGACGATATTTAAGCGAATTACTCATTAAAGAGGGTGCGCTTGTATTTGTCGCTGATATAAATCAAGACAATTTAGATCGGGCAGTCGAGTTAGGCGCAACTCAAGTCTCAGTTGACGACATTATCGGCTTGGATGTTGATGTGTTTGCGCCCTGTGCAATGGGCGCGGTACTTAATGATGAGAGCATTGCTACTCTAAAAGCATCGGTTGTTGCCGGTGGCGCGAACAATCAATTAGCCAACGTGAGCCATGGTGAAATGTTACGCGCACGTGGCATTCTATATGCACCCGACTTCGTGATTAACGCTGGTGGAATCATCGAAATCCATCACCAAATTTCTGGTACTCCTGAGCTTAGTAATGCCCATGTAGAACGGATTGGCGAGACTCTACGAGAAATATTTAAGTTGAGTGATGAGCAATCAGTATCCACTGTTGCGGTTGCAGAGCAGTTAGCCGAAGCCAAATTTCAAAAAGTGGCAGAGGGTGAAGTGAATACCGACAATAATTTTGGTGCAGCGGCCCTATCTGCCGCGTACACTAGCGCCAATCACGACTAAATACACAAAGATAATGATCAAAGATAGTAGCCAAAATAAGCAAGATTCGATTGTAATTGTCGCGGCAAAACGAACTCCGATGGGCGGAATGCAAGGAGCGTTTGCTGAGGTCAGTGCGACTGAACTCGGTGCCGTAGCGATTGCCGCCACATTAGAAGATGTTGATCTAGATGCGAGCCAAGTTGATGAGGTCTACTTTGGCAATGTGGTGTCGGCGGGTCTTGGCCAAGCTCCCGCTCGACAAGCGTC
>CAJQNY010000158.1 GCA_905479805.1 uncultured Arenicella sp. | reverse complement strand
AAGCCCCAGGTGCTGGTTTTCTTACGGCTGTTACTTTCTTCACTAACAACGTCCAATTCAACACTGTTATTTTTTGCGTCTACCGCTTCAACAATCAAATAATAGTTCTTGCCCGCTTGGTTGATTTCAGGGACGCGCCATACTCCTGACGCTTCGCCTGGTCGTGACACCACTCGTATCCAGTACTCTTTTTGCAATTGCTCAGAAACCCCTCGAAGCTTCTCGTAGACTTCGCCTGCATGATCAAACTCTTGATCACTCAAAGACTGTTTTGCAATAACTAATTGTTTTTCAGCTTCGTCGGTAATCTCCGGATTTTTAGAAATAATTCGTATCGTGCTCAACGTCGCATCCAGTTTGGCGGGCATCGCTAAGATCATTTTATCGCGCTCTGCCTGCTGTTGCCGCTCCGGAAGCACATCACTAACAAAGTATATTCCACTAAACAGTGATGCTAATACGGCTAGAAAACCCATCGGCTTGCCCCAGCGCCCTCTCGACACCCACATGTGGGCGAGCTTAGTTTTCCAACTGGGCTCAACACTTTTATAGGCGAAGCGTTCTTCCTCTAGAGCATCGATTCCTTCCTGTAACACACGATCAGAGACTTCGATCCCTTGCGCTTGATACATATCGCGTAGACGATTAAGCAGCCGATCTCTTCGGCCTTCGCCGTCCAGTTCTCGTTCAGCAATACCCTGCTCATGGCGCAGCGTATCCACCACGTCCATCGCCGCCATTAGGTCTTCTAATGGCGCTTGCTTGTCGACCAATTGGGTCATTTAAAACTCACCGACTTTGATTAAACTGAGGCATTAACAAATTCTTTTAGAACTCATGCGCAAGAGGCAACGAACCACCGCGCTCGATTATCTTTGCCATGCGCCGCTTACCATCTTCAACGGACTCTCGAATTTCCTCAGCATTCTTGGTAGAAAGGATTCTCATCTCATCAATAATTTCTCTTGAACGCTCTTGGAAATTCACTACCGAATCTACCAGCTTCTTAACTGCGTCGGCTCGAATTGTCGGGCCATAACCGGCCTTAACTGCAGCTTCTTGAACCTTTCCACCGATATCGGCAAGATCTTCTAAGCTTTTCGATACCCCTTCTTTCATCGCTTCCAGGGTCTGCGTGCTTTCATGTAAACCAAACATTCCAGTGAAAGAGGCAGTAAGAGCTGTAAGCACGGACTCATTCGTTCCGAAGAAGGTAATTGCCTGTTTGTACACTCGCTCTTTGGCACTATTGGTTTGCATCAACCTCGCCATGATCACTTCCGAAGTGTTGTAACTCACGGTCAAGTTATCTGATATATCTTTGGCTACCTGATACCGGTCTTCACCATACTGTAGAGCACGCATACATTCATCTCTAGCTAACTCGAGCTTTGCTCGCTCAGCCATATCTTCACCTTCAAATGCGGTTACCGTATCATTCGCCTGTTTGAGTGCGCCTTTAGCAGCATTCCACATTCCTTCAGTTTGCTTGAGCACGTCGAGAGCGTAAATTTCAGACTGCTTGATAGCGCCTCTAAAATCTTGATAGGCTTCTAGGATCACACGTTCACGCTCGATTTGATCACGAGAGTCGTGGGCCACTTCAAGGTAGATTTCTTTAATATCATCAAACCGTGATGCAATATCGCCACGAGTCACTTTCATCCATACATTGTTAACTCTTTCGAATGTATTGATTTTGCCATCCTCTAGCTGATCGACCATGCGCTTAGCGTCGTTTCGTATCGAGTTAAACGCTTCGGTAATTTGTTCATAGCGTTCGCCAACACGCATTTCTGATACCTGTTCCCGCACAATGTCATTAAATACTGATGCCTGGCTCAAGGTACGCGCAATCGCAACCACTTTAGCTTCATCGATATCGGTCAGTTTTTCAAGTAATGAAACCACGGGTGCTTCATCTACCTTATCTGGCATCAATCCTAAATCTCTAACTTGGGCTAGCGCTTTATCTAAATAATGAAAAGTGGTATTGCTCATTGTATCCCCCTCGGGTAGTTGCCACCGAGATGCGTCGGCATTGTTATTTTATTATTAGGGAGCAAAAGCGTCATGCCAGATTGCCCCATTCCTTCCTCTACTGCCCAGAATTACATCATGTGCGCCGGATCAGCATTTGGTTATAAACTGTTTCAGTTACCAATGTAACCTATAGTCATATTTCATTTCAACACAGGTTTAATGGCTTCATTGTCGCCTAAATCAAGGCAAAATACAGTCGGGTTTACAATTTTTGAAAATTCACCTGCCAATACTTATGCGGTATAGTCTCGCCAGTCGATTTTACCGCACTTACTTATCCACAATAACTGTGGATAACTTTGTGTACAAGATTCCAATCGCTTGATAAATACAAGCGATAGAGCAGATTGATTAATTTTTAATCAATCGCTTATTATGATACAAAACAATGACTTACGGTGATTAATTTATGTGTCACCACATAAACGTCTACTAATCTGTAACAATTTGGTGATCTTAGATAAGGCTGTGTACAAGTCACAACTTAAGCAATTAGTCAAAACTCTAATACATCTTTAAGAGATCATCAATTAAGGACCCATTTATATGAAAAATGTTGGACTCATTAAACGATTAATCGTTATCGCCTACGATGGATTGCTACTATTGGGCGTCGTGATGGTCGCATATGCGTTGCTTTTTCTGATATTACAGCTA
>CAJQNY010000157.1 GCA_905479805.1 uncultured Arenicella sp. | reverse complement strand
GTAATGGACGAGCTTTTCAGTCCAGGACCATTTGGGAAGAATTATCAGTAATAGCCAGGCTGGAAGCACTAGCTTTCCGCAAATTGAAAATATTAGTTCTGCATCCATTTTTCAGTTCTCCCGTTGACTGAGTTTTAATTCTATTTTGATTTAGCTCGGCTAAGGTTAATCCATATCTCGGCGATAACCAAGTTCAGCCCTAAGCCTAACCATAAACCGGGGCCGAAACCTTCAGCCATGCTATAGCCGTTGATCTGAAATATAGCCAAAATGAGGCGTTGCGTCCCAACGCCTAAGCCTATGGATAGGGCTCTGATCATCCATTCTCGGTGTTGCGTTATCTTCTTGTTGCGGGCACACCACCATCCACGCATTACCGAAAATAAGAATATAGGCCCAAAGAACCAAATCGATGCAGCGCTTGCCAAGCCTCCATAAACGGGCATTTCGAATCCAGATGTAATACCAAAGAACCCCGCGATCAGTGCGCTCACCATCAATATTCGCCCCATGATGCGATGGCGCTTTAAATTGCTGCTGCGGAACTTTTTGGAAAACTGAAAGGGAGCGAGGACAAGGAACAGCAACCCGCTAGCCATATGAATGGACGCAATAATAGGATGTTCTAAATACCGAATCTCAAAGCTATCATGCTCGGAGCTACTTAAAAACATATCGAACACTCGAACCCCAGCGAATACTAATAAGACCACCGTTAACAACCACACCGTGGGCCAACTCAAGCGTGAGCCTAATTTTTTAACGGATTGAATGATCTCCACTTAAGCTATCTCCAGTATCTAAAATTCGTTCGCACGAGTAATATGATTCATTATCGTCAAACTTTCAATAAATTGAAATTTTCACTTTTGACCTTATTAATACGCTAACACAAAAATTAAAATTAGGAGTTTATGAATGCTGATTTCGAATATGGAAGTTATTCCTCAAAAACGAATACTCAAACACTTAGGCTTGGTGCAAGGAAGTACCGTAAGAGCAAAGCACGTAGGAAAAGACATTCTTTCTGGATTCAAAAATATCTTAGGTGGTGAACTCACTGCTTACACAGAACTCATGAGTGAAGCCAGAGAAGAAGCGACTGAAAGAATGATTGCCCAGGCGGAAAGTATCGGCGCTAACGCCGTACTCAATGTTAGATTCGCCACTTCCTCGGTTGCGCAGGGTGCTGCTGAATTATTCGTATATGGCACCGCCGTGGTATTAGACGGCGCCAGCGTATAAGGGAGCCAGAATATGTATGAAATTGGCATAATTATTGTGATGCTTATTATTGGGTACAGTTTCGGTTCGATTCGCGAGAAAGCCCATTTCAAATCCATCTTTGAACGAGAATCTAAGTACCAGGACATATTGATTTTCAACCAAAAGACCAGCCCGTCACCCGCTACGGAAGGTGGTGGTGAGATGGTGCAAGGTAATGTAGTGGTCTCTGTAGACTATTTCAAAATGTTTGTGTCTGGCTTGCGAAAGCTCGTCGGTGGACGGCTTACTAGTTATGAGAGCCTGCTAGATCGAGGCAGGCGCGAAGCATTGCTGAGGATGAAAGCTCAGGCTAGAACAATGGGTGCCAACGCGATATTCAATGTCAGGTTTGAAACCAGCTCGATCTCAAAAGGCGCAGAAAACTCCATAGGCTCGGTAGAGGTATTGGCCTACGGCACTGCCATTAAGCAGATGGGGTAGTGTTTAACCTTCGTCCTCAGTAAAACATTAATATCACAGAATATTACTGTATATGCGCAACGTTTTCGCTAAGTAACCTATAGAGTTGAAACCTATGAAGCCTGTTTACGAAAACCCAAAGATAGAAGAGGGGATTAATTATTCCCAAGAGCATCCACTCAAAGAGTTTGTCGAGCTATTGCTCGGAGTCGGTGCGGCGATTCTGATTGCATTAGTGGTAGTTCATTACTCAGCGGGTTATCTAGCAAAACAGATCCCGTTTGAATACGAGCAGAGAATGCTCTCGTCATTAGACCTCTCTTCACTAGACTTAGGTGATCTCATCGACGCTGAAGAAGATAAGGGAGATGGCAAAGCAAACGATTATTCAGCTCAAGAAGATTTCCTTCAGTCATTGGCAAATAAGGTGGCTGCTGAAATGGACCTCCCAGATGGCATGACTATTAAAGTCCACTACAGTAACAGTGATACGGTTAATGCTTTTGCCACCCTTGGCGGCAATTTATTCTTTTTTAAGGGACTTATTGAAAAAATGGAGTCAGAGGATGAACTCGCAGCTGTCATGGGGCACGAAATCGCCCACATTAAACTCCGTCACCCAATGGTAGCGCTTGGCAAGGGTGTGACTTTAGCAGTGTTAGCAGCGTCAGTGTCTGGCGCTTCAGGCAGTTCAGCCGGTGAGTGGTTGGTGGGTAGTTCAGCACAGCTCGGTATGCTTAAGTTTTCACGAGATCAAGAAAAGGGGGCCGATGCAGAATCAGCGAAAGCCTTGTCTTCTTTGTACGGTCACATAGGTGGCGCTGATTCACTATTCAAACATTTCGCGGAACTTGAAGATTCTGCCGCAATGGACGAAGACGTTAACAACGACAACAAGACAAAGGGAAGGGAAGACCCATCTGCGATAGCGCAGATATTTCGCAGCCACCCCTATTCAGAGGATCGATGGACGAACCTACTTCGACTCGCCAAGCAGGATGGCTGGTCCACGCGTGGCAGTTTGAAGCCGCTTGATTTTCCATCGGTTAGCAAAGTAGTTGAGCTTGAAAAAAACGGAGGAATGAGAGAGTAATTTCTTTGCCCTCAAAAGTTGTCGATATTGAAAATTGAGCAGATAGCCTAAACGATGAGGTTCGACAACATTCGGCAATGGCCGTAGAACTCATTTCGGCCGTTCGGCACTCGTAAAGTGTGGCTAAATGGGATGGTTAGATATTAAAATATCCCGTCATTGTGGCGGTCATCAAGACTGTTAAATTTATTTTGAGAAATATGGAAGACGAACTTATATCCGCTGTTGCCAGCATTCTAAATGAGTGGAATCCGCTCGAAGATAA
>CAJQNY010000156.1 GCA_905479805.1 uncultured Arenicella sp. | reverse complement strand
TGGACTTGCGCAGCGCATCAACTTCTTCGCTAAAGCGCACCATATTATCAGTAGCAGTCTGGCCTGCCCTAACCACCGTGCTACATCCAATGAAAAAGACGGCAATAGCAAGTAAAGTAATTCTAATCATCAGTTCATCCAATCAGCGCCAAAACAATGGCGGTATGATTTCCCCCTACACGTTTAGTTAACCTCCATCCATTCAACGCTAGTCGGGAGCCAAAGTCAAAGGGGCATCAAAAACATAACGGGGTTATAAATAAGGCGACTAAACGGCTTTGCCCCCTTTAAGTTTTGTCTTTACTTTTTTTGGTCTTAATTGCATTTTGAGAAACTCATCCAACTCAGTATATAGAGTAAGTAGCCCCTCCTTGACTCTATAACGATAACTCGGTTCAAAGTACTCAACCAGTTCAACCTGCTTATTGGCATTTTTCAAGGCAGCCTTCATCTTCCTGCTGTGTCGATAACTGCCCTTATTGACAATTTTCCCGCTTAGCAAAAGTACGGGCACCGATACCTTATCAGCCATAGTAACTGGAGATTGTTTGAGCAATTGGATAGGCCCTGCACCGAGCTGTTTGTGCCTGAATATGTCGTTAGTGGACTTGTAAGCAAGAGCTAAGTCAAAGATACCTCCGAGGGTAGCAACACAACGATATGTCCCTGGATTGATAATCGTTTCCATCATAGCTGCATACGCTCCGTAATTGTGGCCAACGAGGCACACTTTGTCTGCATCGGCGATTCCGGTATCTATGAGCCATTGTGTACCAGCATATATATCGTCTTGAGGAGCGTTCCCCCAATTAGCTAAACCAGCTTTTTGATATTCAATCCCCATACCGTTGGCGCCACGCTGGTTTATCTGGAGCACGTGATAACCACGATTCGCCAGCATCTGAACTAGGTGGTCAAAACCACTATGGAAATACCCAGTTAGACCGGATCTTGGCATTATGATCGCCGGGCCAGGAAGCTGTCCGTGTGAACTAAGCGGCGAGGTGAGTCTTGCATCAACCACGGTGCCATCTTTCGACTCAAATGTTATATTTTCTGATGGTGCCATTTCCTCGGGTGGGACCCCAGGATGGCTGACTGCGAATGGGGTGACAGTCTTCTGTTCACGATTCCATAGATAGTATTGTCCAGATTCAATGGCCGATGTACGATAAATTAACAACCGACTGCGGTTTTTTCCCAAACCGTAGAAAGAATTAAACGTATTGGGAAAGACCTTATCTAGACTGGCCTGCAATTTTTTAAACTCAGGATCCCAGAAGTGGTACTCGCGAGCCTTATTGTCCAGCACACCTATAACTTCAGCATTGTAATGGTCACCGTGATAGATTCTTGCCGTGACGTCACGACCGGGAACCGCGTAAACAAGCTCGGGTAGCAACTTTTTCTCTGTTACGTCCACCTTGAATAAAGCCCAATAGCCGTTGTGGTAAGCACGATAGTAAAGCACATCAGGGTCACGACCGAATCCCTGAGGGATGACTCTATCCTCAGAAAAGTACTCATACTCAAACAACACTCTAAATCGGCCTGTCTTAACATCCTTAACTACTATTTTCGAATGTGTAGTCGAAGGTGTGACACGAGCCACCCGCGGCTGATGTTGCTGATCAACAACCCACCGATAATACCCCTTGGTTTCCGGCTGTATTATCTCATGTCGTGGCTGAGTGATATTTAACTTAATTACTTCTTCGCCAACTTGCCCACGCAATGGCAAGGCTAATAGTATGTGATCAGGATCATCGTTGATGTAATCAATGATGGTGCCTCGGTCCGCGTTTTCATAGCGATTATCTTCCAACAATGCCGGATAAATCAAACGTTTAGTTTCACCAGTTCTTACGTCTAACTTAATAAGTCTCGCCTCATCGTAAGTAAGGTTATTAGAAGTGCCCAATAGTCGAACCCGAAGCAATAAACGTTCATTATTCAACCAAGCCAACGAGTCGATTGTAGAAAGAAAATTGTCCGTAGCGGCGAAATAAACTGCCGTCCCTTCGTCAACATCGTAAATCTCGACGACCTCTCCATCAAGATTGTTGTCGTCTGCCCTCCGTATGGATGCAACATACCGACCATCATTCGACATTATTACCGAACGAGCAAATTCATTTTGTACAAATGCTTCGACTGGTAGCTCGTTTATGGAATCGGGATTCGCATAAGCGTGCCCAATGTAGAACAACAACAAGATTGTTAGATTGGTCCTTAAATACCTCATATTTCTAGTTCGTATGAATAACTAAAATAATTAGTATTGCACGAGCTGCGCCTTGGAATCGGGGTTGCCGACTACCTGTAACTGACACTTCCCCCAGGCTTCGAGTATTGGATACGCACTGCCCTGAGTGATTTCAAACTCTTTATATTGTCGCTCACATCTCAATACGAGCTTGGTTAACTGGCCTGCGATATCCTCTAATCTTATATTTGATTTCGCTATAGGAAAAAATGAATATCCAGAATCGCCTATTGTGATGTTGCGGATAAACTCTTTATCTGAAGTAAAGAGGTCAGATATTTTTTGCATGGATTCTCCAAAATTAGAGTCGACTGCCTGCTCAAACCGGCGATTCTGTTTTCTAATAAGCTCCTGATAAAGAACCATTGCTTCACCGTAATAGCCAGCTTCTATAGTCAACCGCAACAGCTCCTTATCTGCCAAATCACCATTAAGCACCGCCATTCCTCGATCGTTGGAAAGTATCATTTCTTTTAACGCATAAATTTGATCATCACGTGACCCATATTTCGCTGCATATTTATATCTTGCTAAAGAAATATATTCATAGGCCAATTGGCTGCCATGTTTAGCACCTGCCATTTTTTTGAGATATTTTTGAAGCTTCTTCTGATCAGGCGATACTTTAGCTATTTCGAGATTGAATTTGTTGTTGTGCTTATTAAAGAGCTTAGTTCTGACTTGTGGCGAGTTGAATCCATAACCAATATTGAACCTAGCCCTGTGTCGGTTCCAAGTAGAAATTGGCTTACCATCCAAAGTAGCCGGTTCAAACGCCATCATTTCAACCCATTTCAAAGCTGCCTTGTTAAAACGATCGTTATTGGCCTGTTCGATCATGGGCGCATAGGTCTTACCGGTCTCGTCAATCATGAATGATACCCACGTGCGCGCCGTGCGCGCCATTTGCACTTCCCCGCCCGGATAGTACGAAAATGTCTTGGTAGATTCCGGGTTAAATGAAGGGTTTTGGAAGTCCCCTTCGAGCGCACTAACCATGCGCATAAGGACTAAATTTAGTGAGATGCTCAATAGCACCAAGATGAGTACATTACGTTGGTTCATCATATTCCTCTTATTCGATGATCGTGTGGGGATTTTTATAAATATTTATCGCGTTTTGGATTTTTTATTGCGTTTATCTTCAAAATGAAAGTTCGTGTACAAGGAACGCCTTTGCATGTACCTGGATCAAAATTAATAGACCGCAAGTAATAGTTCATATGATCAACAATAATTGCATGCATCTCGGGTGAGCCGCCAACGCCTACAACACGACCATTCGAATTAACCTTGGCGTAAATCGTCCCTGCACTAAACTCGCCAAACCAGCGAAATTCTTTTACAAACGGTTTTAAGATCTTAATCATCCCTTGCTGCGGATAAGGTGGTTTGTCACCTTCGTCTATGTCTGGATAGTTCTCTAGGACAATCAGCTTTTGTTTTGGGGTTAGCTTCGAATAACTCTTTTTCAGCGGGACATTCCAGGCAAATAACTTCTCCTTAAACTTAGTGCCATTCTTTTTGTCACCATATATGAAGTACTGCTTAGCAACCACAGGTTCAATAGTTAGCATTATCAATAGTGGTA
>CAJQNY010000155.1 GCA_905479805.1 uncultured Arenicella sp. | reverse complement strand
AAAAGGCGATGAATCAAGTGAATCCGAAATATGTGTTTCGTAACTATTTGGCTCAACAAGCGATTGACTTAGCTGAGAAGGGTGACTATTCCATGGTCAATGAATTATTGGATGTATTGCGTGAACCCTATGCGGAGCAGATTGATAAATCACACTACGCCGTGAAACGACCTGACTGGGCCAGAACTAAGGTAGGCTGTTCTATGTTGTCTTGCTCGTCTTAATTGTTGTCCTGTTCGTCATAAGCGTATTTGCGACCCAGTAGCCCCTAAGATTTAGAATTAAGAGTAATATTATGAAAAAAGAAAATTTAGTAATCACTATTTTTGCTGAAGATCGCGCCGGCATAGTGCAGGAATTGTCGGAAACTATTTTGTCACACGGTGGCAATTGGCAAGAGAGCAGCCTTTCACGCCTGAGTGGACAGTTTGCAGGTATTGCTAATATTGTCGTGGATCAAGACCGCAGCAAAGAATTACAGGCTGCATTAGGTAGCCTCTCGGAATCGGGTATTAGCGTCACTAGTCAAATGCCATTTCAGGCTGCCATAGAAGGTGAGCCACGCCAAACGGTAGAGCTGATGGTTGAAGCTAACGACCGGCCCGGGATCGTGGAGGAATTTGCTTCAGCGCTGGCGGATGCAAATGTGAATGTAGATCAAATGGAAACAGTATGTGAGAGCGCTTCTATGGCGGGTTATCAGCTATTTATTGCGCATCTAATGGTTGCCCTGCCGGATGGCTTTACCATCCCGCAGTTAGAAGGTGTATTAGAGGACATCTCGGCAGATGTCATGGTGTCGATATTGGATTAGTTCGGCTATAAGTTGGGAGGTTGAATAGCCGTCGTGAACCTATGCGGCGCGACGGTACTGCCACCAAAAAGCCAAGCCTTGTGCGCTCAAATTTGAATCAAGTTTTACCCAATGTTGGATAGTCTCTAGAGAAACCGTGCTTAGTTCATTTTGCGCTCGACGAATCGAATATTGATAGAGTTCATCGCTCAATGCAGTTTCAAGGTTTACACTTTCGTCACTAGCCGCTTGTTGGGTCATCATCACATAGTCATCAATTTGCTCGTGTAAGCCAGCAATATTCTGGGCATTGGGCTTCACCGCACTATAATGCGTGTAGTACAAGTACTCAGGGTTGAGAGACATTATCTTGTCGATGGATTGATGCAGCGCTTCTGGATTGAATTGTACTGGAGTCGTGGTTGGCATAACAAAGGCGTGATCCGGGTCACGCAGCGCTTGGTATGAAATCCCCAGAGTATCACCCGTAAACACACTGTTCGTTTCTTTATCTAAGATACAGTGATGGTGATTAGCGTGCCCAGGGGAATCCATAAATAAAAACTCACGATCTCCCATGGCGATGACCTCACCTTCATCAGGAGACATTATGCGAGCTTCATCAATGGATGAGATCACGCCGTACAAAGAACGAAACGCTTCTTCACCGTAAACTTCCTTTGCGCCGGCGACTAGTTTTTCCGGGTTCGCCATATGGCGCGCGCCTTTCTTGTGAACAATTAATTGCGCATTTTTGCACAGCTCCATCAAAGAGCTAGCACCACCAGCATGATCCAAATGAATGTGGGTGAGGATAATCAACTCGACTTGGTCGAAACCAAGACCCATCTCAGTGAGTGCCTGTTCCACCTGTTTCACGGAATATTGAGTTCCAGTATCCACAATGGCAATTTTGTCTGCTGAGCGCACTAAATGAATAGCCGCCAGTTCCGGCTCATAGTAAAGCGCGTCTACGGTGTAGATATTGGTATCTTTAACGAATTCTTTCATAGGGTTACAGCAAAATGGGATGTTGTGTTTAGCGGTTGTGTCTAACTCTTGTGTTTAACTATGAATATTACTACTTTGACAGAAAAAAGATGTAAGCAAAGTTACAATGTTAGGTTCTATTATCAGTGTAACATTCATGTGGATGAGCGGATTAAGTGTAATTCGGTGTTTCACACGAACTTAACCGAATCGAAATGATCGGAAAGATTCGATCTGATAGATTCGATCTAAACTTATTATAAATAGATTAACCGTAAACTTTGAACTGGAACTAAATTATGAAAGCTAAGAACATTATTGAACACTCTCAAAAATCACTAGGTGCCGCCGTGGCAACGTCGGTATTGGCAGCTGCGTTAATGGCTGTGCCAACGATTGCATCTGCAGGACCTTCTACTGAACGATGCGCGGATATTGTTAAGGGTGGTAAGAATACTTGTGCCGTAAAGTCTTTGGGTATTTCATGTCAAGGTAATGCTAAAGACGACAACATGGCTGGCGCGTGGATTAAAGTTCCGGCGGGTACCTGTGGCAATATCGTAGAAATTTGTGCCGGTTCAGCTGAAGCTCCAGAAGGCGCTTCTGATAAGAAAGTTGCAAAAGCATGTGGCAAAATTGCTGAGCAAGAAGAAGGCATTGTAGGTGGCCGTTTGGTTGACAAAAACGGTGACACCATCGAATCTTAATTCGAGATTCATCATTGCAAAAAGGGGTGCCTCTGCACCCCTTTTTCATGTCTAATGAATGGTCAATTTAGCAAATAAGAGAAGCCACTAATGTCTGTAGGATTGGGTATTCGCCCAGAATTGTTTGAGCATGTTGCTCGCGAGAAGCCTGAGTTCGGTTTTCTTGAGGCACACTCCGAAAATTATTTTGGCGAATCCATTTCACGCGCTAAGTTGCTTGAGCTACGTGAGCACTATGATATTTCCTTGCACGGTGTTGGGTTGTCGCTGGGACGCGCCGATGATCTCAATAGTAGCCACTTAAATCAATTGCAGGCGCTGGTAGCTGAGGTCCAACCCAAGTTTGTTTCTGAGCACCTGGCATGGAGCGCCTATGCGCACCGCCATATCCCTGATCTTCTCCCCTTGCCACTGAGTGAGCAGTCCTTGGCGGTGATGTGTGAACATATAGATCAAATGCAGGAAGCGCTAGGCTTACGGATACTGATTGAGAACCCTAGTAACTACTTATTGTTTGATAGATTGCAGATCCCTGAGACGGAGTTTTTAAATTTGTTAGCAGCACGTACGGGATGCGGTTTATTAGTAGATGTGAATAACATTTATGTAAGCTCGACCAATCTAGAGCGCAATCCCATGGACTATTTACAAGCACTGAACAGTCAGTTCATTTTTCAGTATCATTTAGCTGGCTTTACCCCAGTGGAGCGAGGAGGGGAGACTGTATTGGTCGACACGCATAACCACACTGTTTACCCCGAAGTATGGGAGTTATTTAACCAAGCCCTAAGTCTGCACGGTGCGCGCGATACTTTGATAGAGTGGGATAGTGACTTTCCTGAGTTTGCGGTATTAGAAAACGAATGTCGTAAAGCGCAAGAACATATATCGGCTGCGATCGAGCTTGATAAACCTAGCGAGTTGACTAAGAGTATTCAGATAAGTGATCAACGTAAGAGTAACAAAGACAACCTAAATGAATTTCAAGATGATTTTCTAAATCAACTAATTAGCGGTGAAGAGAATTTCCCTCACGCGATAGACAACCATAGTCATCGGATTTGGGTTTATCAAAACAATACCCGAGGCGCTTTGCTGGAATACTTACAGGAGGTTTTTCCAGCGGTTCAAGGTGTGGTGGGTGAGGAATACTTTAAACTGATGGTCGATCGCTTTGTGACGAACAGCCCACCGCAATGGGGCAATATTCATTTGTATGGAGGGCTATTTGCTTCGGTGATTGAGGAGTTGGAAGGGCTCCGTACGCTGCCGTATTTAGCAGACCTGATCGACTTAGAATGGGCGATGCATCAGAGTTATTTCGCAAGCCTTGGAACGCCCTTAATTGTTGGAGAATACTCGCAAGAAGAGCTATTGAGTGCGTCGGTGTTATTAAATGAATCAGTAACAATGGTAGAATCCGTTTATCCGCTTGAAGAGATTTATCGACAATCCTTACCAGGCTTTGTGGGTAAAGTGGCCATCGATTTGGCTCAAAGCAGCGATTCTGTGTTGGTATATAAGCAAGGGTATCGCGTCCAACGTACTCTTCTAGATGAGGGTTCATCATTGTTTTTAAGAGTTTTGAAAAATTCTGAGAATTTATTGCAAGCGATTGAGGGTGCAAGCGGGTCTATTGGAGCAGAATCAGTTTCTAAGTCATTAGTATTGGTTTTTGAATTAGGGCTGTTAACTGAGATCTAAACTACTTGAGAATTAGAATAATTAAATTGGAAGGGGAATATCGATGATTAAACTTTATGATGCTTTTTGTAATTTCTGTGCCACGGTGGTAGCACCGTTGGCAAACTTGGCCGCCAGAATTTATCTTGGTTGGTCGATCTTTTTTGTATCAGGACTCGCGAAACTGGACGATTTTGAAGAAACCGTGGAGTTATTTGATGATGACTTTGCGGTGCCATTCCTACCGGCTGAACCTGCGGCCTACTTAGCCACCGCAGGCGAGTTAGTACTGCCAATATTGCTAATTGCTGGATTGTTTACTCGCATTGGTGCCTTGGGACTTTTGGTTATGACTGCCGTCATCCAGATTTTCGTATTGCAAGACCCACAGCACTATTTGTGGATGTTAGTGCTGGGCCTATTGGTGGGCTACGGTGGTGGGAAGCTTTCATTAGATAATATCGTTTTAGGGCGCGCTAAATAAGCATCCTTGTTGGATTGAATGACGATCATTATTCGAGTCAAGCACAGTAACGAAGGCTGGATCTATTTAGTCCGGTAAATTGTGCTCCAAACTTGCTATCCTCTTATCTTCTAGCAATGAATTTGGAGTACAACTAATTGCAGCGTAAACACGTAGGTCGCTATGCGCCGAGCCCGACGGGTGACCTCCATTTGGGTAATTTGCGTACCGCATTACTGGCATGGTTGCATGCTCGGTTAAACGGGGGTGAGTTCATTCTTCGCATGGAGGACCTGGACGAGCCGCGATCTATTCCAGGGAGTGCTGAACAAATTCTGCGTGACCTAGAATGGTTGGGCATCGATTGGGATGGTGGTATTGAATACCAATCCCAAAGAACCAGCCTGTATGCGGACGCCCTTCAAACGTTGACTAGTCGTGGATTGGTGTATTCCTGCTTTTGTTCGCGTAAAGATATCCGCGACGCTGTCAGCGCGCCTCATCATTCAACGCCGATTTATCCACAAACATGCATAGGTTTGACAGAGGAAGTGGTTACTTCGAAAAGTGTAGTAAAGAATCCAGCACTACGTTTGAAGGTTGATAGCGAATCGATTTCTTTTGTGGATCAATGCTTTGGCACACAGCAGCAACAATTAGCTAGTGAGGTGGGTGATTTTGTAATTAAGCGCGTAGATGGATTATTCGCCTACCAACTGGCCGTTGTTGTCGATGATCTCGAACAAGGCATCACTCACGTGGTGCGTGGCGCAGACCTACTAGACAGCACTGGGCGACAGATATTCTTGGCTCGGCTGCTCGAAGAAACTCGTGAGGATATGGTCTACTGCCATGTTCCGTTGATGGTTGATCATGATGGTGTGCGAATGGCGAAACGCCATGGTTCTGAATCACTGAGAAGCGTACAGTC
>CAJQNY010000154.1 GCA_905479805.1 uncultured Arenicella sp. | reverse complement strand
CGGGTAATCCTCAGCACATACCACCGAATTATTCATCGCAACCGCATAGCCTTCTAAAAAACCTTCTTCGAGTTGGGTCCACCAGGCGGCTAAGGGAACATAGTTGCCAGCATGCGCCTGAGCGATATGCAGGGGTAGCATGGCTGATTGCTCAGACGAATAAGGAAGTAAACGTACTAGACTAAGCAGGCTTTGTTCGCTAATTGTTTTTTCAATGGTTTGCCCACTATTGGGGTGCGGGAAGTTAACTTTGATGGCTTGTTCGTCGAGGCGAATTCGTAACTCTTGAAACTTTCGATTAATGTCGCCTAACTGCTCTGCACAGGGTTTTAACGCCTTGCATCGACCCACAATTCTATCGAAGGCTTCCTGGGATCGTCGTGCTATTTCTCCACCAGCGAGATTGAGGCCTACATGTGCTACGCCATCTAAGATTATAGAACGTGTTTGCTCAGGGAATCGTCTGACATAATGTTGTGCGACCCGAGTGCCGTAAGAGGTTCCGTATATGTTTAACTGCGGATAACCCGCAGCTTCTCGCAAGGCTTCTAAATCTTGTACAGCAATACTGGTAGTGTAAAATCGAGCATCCCCAACAGCACCGAGAGCGGCTGGGTTATCTGAGTTACTTTCAGAATTCTTGCTTAGATTCTCCAGACATTCGCTTGCCAGTTTTTTGGTGAGTTCTGGGTCGAAATCAGTATCTATGAATTCTTCATCATCACTTGGGCAGCCCAGCATGTTAGAGCGACCTGTTCCTCTTTGATCAACAACAATTATGTCGCGTTTCTTCTGAATACCAGAAAAAAGGTGGCGCATACGCAAGTACAAATCTATTGAAGATCCTCCTGGCCCTCCCTGAATAACAGTAAAAGCATCGGCTTCAGCTTGTGGTGTAGAGGCAGGAAATTTTGCAACGAACAAATCTATGGTACGACCATCAGGCCTGTCTGGATTTTCTGCTCGTTTAAATAGCGCACATTGGGCATCAACGATGAGCGCGCCTGACTTGACCTGACATCTGGCGAAGTCCAACTCCTGAGGATCATTGCTTGCGTTAGCAGTTGCGTTTAAGCCAAGCAATATTATTAGTGGAATGCAATTAAGCAATTTATTCATAATTGTTTTATATCTCCATTTAAAGTTGTGCCGCTAATTCAAAGCCTTCTAAAATAGCGCGCTTTGCATCTAATTCACCTGCTAGTTTCGAGCCGCCGATTAAGTGAGTGGAAACGTCCGCAGCTTCCAAATCGGCTAACAAATCTTGTCGTGAAAGCTGACCAGCACAGACTACAATTGTATCGCACTCGATAATCTGCGGTGCTTGCCCTTTGATTGTGACATGCAACCCTTGATCGTCTATTCGATCGTAACTTACACCGGATACCATTTTCACTTGTTTCATCGCTAATGCAGCGCGGTGAATCCAGCCCGTGGTTTTGCCCAAGCCCTTGCCCATTTTAGTGGTCTTGCGTTGCAACATGGTGATCTGTCGCGCCGGCGGTTCTGGGTTGGGTTGCTCATAGGCACCACGGTGGGTGTAATCTGTATCAACTCCCCATTCTTGGTTAAACATTTCAATGTCCAAGCTGGGTGACGTTCCTTGGTGTGCCAGATATTCGGCTAAGTCAAAGCCAATCCCGCCGGCACCGATGATGGCCACTTTTTCGCCGACCGGTTTCTGGTCTACAACCACATCAATGTAAGACAATACCTTCGGATGGTCGGCACCTTCAATGGTTAGTTCTCTAGGAACAATTCCGGAAGCCAGCACGACTTCATCGTACTTGGCATCGATCAAGTCTTGCGCAGATACCGCCTGATTCAGCTTCAGATTGACACCGGTGAGTTCAATCTTATTTTTGTAGTAACGCAGTGTTTCATAAAACTCCTCCTTGCCAGGGATTTTTTTAGCAATATTAAATTGCCCGCCTATCTGATCCGCCTTATCAAATAAATCAACATGATGCCCGCGTTCCGCCAATACAGTTGCGGCAGATAAACCCGCTGGCCCGGCGCCGACGACGGCGACTTTTTTGATATTTTCAGCTGGAGAAAAGTTTCGCTCCGTTTCATAACAAGCACGCGGGTTAACCAAACACGTCGACCTTTTCATGGAAAAAGTGTGATCGAGACAAGCCTGGTTACAGCCAATGCAAGTGTTAATTTGTTCGGGTTTTCCGGCCGCTGCTTTATTGACAAAATCTGCGTCAGCAAGAAAGGGCCTAGCCATAGAAACCATGTCAGCATCGCCTCGTGCAATCACATCGTTGGCAACCTGTGGATCGTTAATTCTATTGGTCGCTACTAACGGCAGAGATACGTGCTCTTTCATCTTGCCTGTGACCCAAGCAAACGCAGCACGGGGCACACTGGTGGCAATAGTTGGAACTCGCGCCTCATGCCAGCCAATGCCGGTATTGATTATTGTCGCGCCAGCTTCCTCTAGCGCTTTGCCCAGCTGAACCACTTCTTCCCAGCTACTTCCTTGTTCAACAAGATCGATCATCGAAAGTCGGAAAATAATTATAAAGTCTGTGCCAACGGCATCTCGAACCGCACGCACGATTTCGACGGGCAAACGCATACGGTTTTTAAACTTACCGCCCCATTCATCATCCCTCTTATTGGTTCTAGAGACTAAGAATTGGTTTATGAAATAGCCTTCGGACCCCATTATCTCTACGCCGTCGTAGCCTGCCTTTTGGGCCAGTGCTGCGCTATTCGCATAATCCTTTATGGTGCGATAGACCCCTTTGGTACTCAGCGCCCTAGGTTTGAACATGGAAATGGGTGACTTT
>CAJQNY010000153.1 GCA_905479805.1 uncultured Arenicella sp. | reverse complement strand
GTACCCAGCGCCTTACTAAGCAAGATCAGATCACCTGCTTGCGCGCCAGACTTGACCCATTGTGCACCAGGCCTTACTTCACCATTAGCGGCAATGCCAAGGTGACTCTCGATCCCTTCACTACTGTGCCCGCCTGATAATGTTGCCGATGAATCCAATAAGCCTGCTTTAATGCCACGCAACATTCTCAGATGATCGCGCTGCTGAAGGTTTGAACGGCTAAAGGAAAGATTGATCCAAGCTTGTACCTGAACAGCTGATGCGCCCATGGCATAAATATCACTTAAGGCATGGTTAACGCAGATCTGCGCGAAGCGAAACTCATCGGACATGAAACTGCGAAACCCATCCATACTTTGCACCGCTAAAGTGCCCGGCGTTGGGCTCCACAGAGCCGCGTCTTCAATCTCATGCGAACCACCAACCGAAACAGCATCTAGGTTGGCAGCCAGAAGCTCTGGCCCTAATTTACTACCACAACCACCGCAGTGCATAGCAATGGCCTGCTCTTCAAGCGCTGATGCGTCTGTCGCAGATGGCATCGAAACATTCGCGGACTCGGCCATCGACATAGGCAACTCAACAAACTGATGCATAAACTTCTGATCTATTGAATCTTTCCACCGCCACACCCAACGACCTTTTACCGCTAGGCCGTTACGACTAGCCACGGCTACCTTATCTCCAAGTGCGAGCAAGCTTAAAAAATGTTTTTGTAGTTTAATATTTTCTAATGGTTCACCTGCAAACAAGTGCCGCAAGTTCTGCTCAAGGTAGGGTGCCTGTCGAACCGCAAACACGCCCGCTTTGGGCCGTGGATCATCGACCATCTCAGCAATATCACCGACCGCAAATACCGACTCATGTGATGTACTTTGCAGAGTACGACTCACTTGGATAAAGTTTTTTTCGGAGTGAGCTAACGCACTCTCGTTCAACCACGGCGCTCCCACCGCACCGGTACACCAAATTCGCTCATCCAAGCTAAGGTGTTCACCGGCATCACTTATGACTCCTGTATTGGTAACCTCAGCAACTGAAAAGCCAGCATGCAACATCACCTTGCTGTCTAGTAACGATTGTTCGACCTGTTTGACAACGCCATCAGGATAACCGGGTAATATGCGCTCACCACGATAGATGAGATGAAACTTTAGATTGTCATGATCACGCAAGCGATGCGCCATCGCGAGCACCAATTCTACACCGCCTGCACCCGCACCAATCACACCCCAGTCTATTGCTTCGCCGGCTGGTTCGCTTAATTCAGCCGAATCGAGGGCCTGCAACAAGGAATCCCAGCGCTGTTGAAATCCGGCAATCGGCTTAACCCCAACCGCAAACTCACTGGCTCCGACAATGCGTTGATCCGGGGTGGAGCCGATATCAATCGACAACACATCAAATTCGATGTCCGCTTGGTCACCAAGGTGAGCACGATTCAGGTCAGGGTCTATATGCTCGCATCGGGCTTGTACCCATCGAACGCCGGCTCTTCGGCACAAGCGATTAAGATCAATATTGGTTTCTTGCAAGGTGTAATGCCCAGATACAAACCCTGGCAACATTCCCGAATACGGCGTCAACACATTCTCTGAAACCAAGGTCACACGCACACCAGGAATGGGGCGCATGGCCAGTGCCTTGATTAGCAACACGTGGGTATGTCCCCCGCCCAGTAACAACAGATCCTTAGTAAACATAGCTAGGCCGTAGTTTGATCTGGCGGCTGTAAGTCGCCAGTATCAGCGCACCCAAAAACACGTTGAGGATTGCGATCGAGCCAGTCATTAATTTCCAAACCGTTACCGCGAAACACTACTCGTGGTTCACTTTTTTTCTGGTAGTGTGCATAAGGACCATCGTAGTAATCGTGTAAAAGCAATTCGATCAACTGACGATAGCCAGACGGATCATTATGATCACGCAGCGCAGACGTCGCGCTAGTCAGAAGCTCCGACATTTGTTTAAATTTAAGACCACCCAATCGCTTTTTAATCCGCAGTAGGCTTTCTAATACGCTGCCGTGCAGTGCTGCGTGAGGCTCCTCTTCACTTTCACGGTAGTGCTGAAGGCTGTGCTCGACATAATCTTGGTACAAGCGAGCAACACGATCCGCGATACTGCCCTGTAACAATAATACTGGCGCGTTAGCCATGGCGCTCTGTAACACGTGCGGTAAGTGAACCCTGCCGATTAGGCTGGATTCCGCTTCGATCACCACCGGCGAATCACTCTGCGCTTCGCACCGCAACCAATCAATTATTATCTGGTTTTCCCAATCGATCTGCGCCGGCTGCGGATCAAAGGTTTTACCGAACGCGCTACCCCGATGGTTTGCTCGCCCTTCCAAGTCAACGCCACTGGGCCGAGCTTGAATCAATTCAGTTTTACCGACTCCAGTTTCACCGCTCAATAGAACAATATTTCCCTGTTCACATAATCGTGTCAGCTGCTCAAGTAAATAGCGCCTTAGCGCTTTATACCCCCCCTCAATAAGCGGATAGTCACATCCAGCTTCAGCCAACCATTTCTGAGTTGTTTTGGATCGCAGCCCACCACGAAAACAATAAAGATAACCGTGCGGATTTTCGCTAACGAACTGCTGCCAGATGGCCATGCGCTGTATACGAATTTCGGGGGTGGCCAGCTCTAGACCAAGCTCAATTGCGGCCGGTTGTCCATGTGTCGCATATTCAGTCCCAATAAGTTGCCGTTGTTCATCGTCTAACAGAGGGAGGTTCATTGCACGGGGAAACGCACCCGCACAAAATTCCACTGGTGCCCGTACATCCATCAAAGCAACATCCTGCAAAAACATGGTCCTGAACTGTTCAACATTCAGATCCTCTGGGCTGCTTGCCGACATCAGGTAAT
This sequence comes from uncultured Arenicella sp., assembly GCA_905479805.1. Lineage (GTDB taxonomy): Bacteria > Pseudomonadota > Gammaproteobacteria > Arenicellales > Arenicellaceae > Arenicella. The sequence continues at coordinate 196 of CAJQNY010000153.1, read as the reverse complement.
TTCCGTGAGCTTAAACATGCTTGAAGTGTACCGTAGACATCGCGACAAAAGTAAGTAAGCTGCGCACTAACAATCCTATTAGTAGAGACTGCCGAAATTATTTAGAACGACTCTATTTTGATTGTCTGAACTACTACCTATCCAGGCTGCTTTGTTCATGTTTGGCGCTGACTAGTTTATTTATATGCCTCGCAAT
>CAJQNY010000152.1 GCA_905479805.1 uncultured Arenicella sp. | reverse complement strand
AGCTGCCGACCGCAAATCGGGCGAAATTGATTTGGCAAAGGCGGCGATGGATAACACTGCGTGGTCAAAAGGCGTCGCGCTAACCTCACTGAATTTGGCAAACCAAACGCAGTTGCCGGTGTTGTTCTATGTTATTTGTCTAGTACTGGCTCAGCTCAGTGCAGTGACCACTTTTACGCTGGCCTTAGCGTGGGTGTTTGTCATCAGTCGTTATGTCCATGCTTGGGCACACGTTAATGGCAACATAATGGCTATTCGTTTCCCTTCTTTTGTATTTGGCGCACTTACGTTACTTGTGTTGCTAGTTACGACGTTTATTAAATTGGGCGCCGCTGATGGCGGCAATAATTTGTTCTAATCGAGGTAGTATCTATGAATCATCAAGCAGAATTCGACATCATCGTTTACGGATCAACCGGCTTCACCGGTCGCTTAGTAGCCGAATACTTAGTTCAGCAATACGGTAAAGACAGTGACCTGAAGTGGGCGATGGCGGGGCGTAGTGCCGACAAGCTCGCGTCAGTCAGGGATTTGATCGGGGCGCCTGCTGACACACCGTTGGTGGTTGCGGACTCTGAAAACGAGTCGTCGATGGCTGAGATGGTAAAGCGTGCAAAAGTAATTATCACCACGGTTGGGCCTTTTCAGTTGTACGGCTCTCAACTAGTCGCATTATGCGCTGAACACGGTACCGACTATGTTGATTTGTGTGGTGAGTCGGTTTGGATGCGCGAGATGATCGATGCACACGAGGCCCAAGCTAAGGCATCGGGCGCTCGCATTGTATTTTCCTGTGGTTTTGATTCTATCCCCACTGACCTCGGCATTTTTGAATTGCAGAGATTGGCCAAAGAACAGTTTGGCACCGTATGCAGCAAAGTTAACGGGAGAGTACGCGGGCTGTCGGGTACATTTTCTGGCGGTACTGCAGCGAGTATTCAGGTTTCATTGGCCGCCGCAAAAAATGATCCTGAGGTCTATAAGCTAGCAATCAACCATTATTCTTTAGTACCCGGATTCACCGGGGTTGAACAGCCAGATGGCGATCAAGTGTATTACCAAGAGGAGTTAAATTCTTGGGTGGCACCGTTTGTGATGGCGGCAATCAATACCCGAAATGTTCACCGAAGCAACGCGCTATTGGGGCATACTTATGGTGAAGACTTCACCTACGACGAAATGATGATGACCGGTCCTGGCGAAAAAGGTGAGGCGGTCGCCAAGCATGTCGCTGGCGATAAAAGCATTGCTGGGCCAGATGCTCCCAAGCCGGGAGAGGGCCCGAGTAAAGAAGAACGAGAAGCCGGTTTTTACGACATTCTTTATATTGGCGAAACCAGTGACGGGCAACAGTTAACGGTTAACGTGAAAGGCGATAGAGACCCAGGTTATGGTTCAACGTCTAAGATGATTACCGAGAGCGCCATTTGCCTCATTCAAGATGCGCAAAGTACGCCTGGCGGTATATGGACAACGGCACCTGCAATGGGGCAGAAGTTAATAAAACGTCTCACAGATAATGCAGGGCTCAGTTTTACCCAGGTCTAGAAACGGGTTTGTAGCAAAGGTTCTCTACTATTTAAGTAGAGAACCTCTTTACGTTAGAGGTCAATTAAAAACCGGTCTCTGCGTGGTAGAAAGTAGTCTTCATAATCTAAAGACATAACAACGGATTTTGTTCTCCCAATTATCTCTTGCCGTGGAATGAGGCCGATGTAGCGTGAGTCGGCGCTATTGTCTCGATTATCGCCCAAAGCAAGATAAAACCCGGGAGGGATGCTGAGCTCCGTAAAGCTTGATGCCCTGCTGCGTTTTTTGCCAACCCGTATTCGATGCTTCACACCCAGAAGGTTTTCAGTTCTGTCTTCGAATGAATGAGAGCCCTCAGCCGGATAAGAGCCCTGAGCCGAATGAGAGCCCTCAGCTAAACTGTAATCAAGCTCTTTTCCGTTGATGATAAGCACGTTGTTTTGCATTTGGATTACATCACCGGGGACGGCAACGACGCGCTTAACCAATCGAATTTTCGAGACCTTTGAATCGAAAATTATAATATCACCTCGCAGTGGATCAGCGCGTTTGAGCACAGAAATATGGGTGAACGGAATGCGTATGTCATAGGCCATTTTATTAACCAGAATCCGATCACCTTCCACGATGGTTGGTTGCATAGATCCGGTAGGCACATCGTTCCAATCCGCTAAGGCAGACCGGAAGAGTGTCATCAGTACCAAAAACAGAATGAGTGCCCGCCATTCGCGCCAGAATGTTCTTAATGTGGAACTCGCGTTTGCTAGCCTAAAATCATCTGACATTATGTTTTCTCTTGAAGATTGATTCGCTTAAGTCACCATTAAACCGCGTATAAAGCGTGATAGTAGTTGCATTAACAAAAAATAAGACTTGTAGATCGTTTATCAAAGTTCCACGGCGTGGAGCATAATATCTAGCGGTCTTGAGGTTCTATATCGACATATTGTGCGGAGAATGACTGAATCTCTTCGATAGAGTACTTGGTGTTTACCCTGGTTGATGAGGCGGCTTGTGATTGCAGGCTGACGCCTTGGCGGCGAGCGACTTTAGGTCGGATAGGGCGGGGACAAAAACCGCCGCCACAATTTGGGCATACATTGTGGAGAGTTTGTTCTACACAGTCTTTACAAAAAGTACACTCGTAGGTGCAAATTCGGGCCACAGTAGAAGCGGGCGGCAGGTCACAGTCACAGAGCTCGCAATTAGGTCTTATTTCTAACATATCTATTCATCCTGTTTATGTTGAGATGATTATAGCTGGCATTAGACTACAGCAGCGACATACAATTAGACTCTAAGGTCTCTACCTTTAATTCCAATAACCGATCTTATGATCGATTCAATAAATAGTTCAACCAATGTCATATCGTATTACCACTGAGCTTGATGAGATGAATTTCGATGTCATTTACGAATTTCTTAGTGAGTCCTATTGGGCCAAGGGCATGCCCAAGTCGGTACTGCAAAAATCGATGGAAAACTCCCTCTGTTTTGCGGCCTTAGGCAGTGGTGAACTAGCTGAGCAGGTGGGCTTTGCAAGGGTGATCACTGATAAAGCGACTTTTGCATACCTAGCCGATGTATTCGTCTTGGAAGCTCATAGGGGCCGCGGCTTATCGACCCAAATGATGAATGCGGTCACCAATCACAAGGACCTACAAGGTTTGAGGAGGTTCATGTTGGCAACCAGTGATGCGCATGGTTTATACGAAAAATACGGCTTTGAAAGAATCATTGGAAGTGACATTCTCATGCAATTGCACAACCCCGATGTCTATATAAGATGACCTTCAAGACTCTCAAGATCTTTAAGGTGCTCATGACCTTTAATACGCTCAAGACTGTATTTGGTTATCTAATGAGTCTTTTTCACAGGCTTACGTCTTCACGCTTTTTACCTAAAACACTCAACCGCGTTTACAATTATTTGCCTGTTGATGAGTACTTAGTTACATCGGGTCAGCCCAGCGAGGATCAGTTTAAAGCGATAGCCGAAGCGGGCTTTAAACGAGTGATTAACTTGGCGCCACCAGGAACAGAAAATTGCCTAGAGAATGAAGCGTCAATTGTCGACGAATTAGGAATGGAGTATGTCAATATTCCGGTTGATTTCAAGAATCCAACTGAACAAGACTTCAAACAATTCTGTGATTTAATGCAGATACCCAACGCAAGTGAAACATGGCTGCACTGTGCTGCGAATATGCGTGTATCAGCGTTTGTCTATCGCTATCAGACGCAAATTCTGGGTGAAGAGAAAGACGTGGCGAAGAGTCG
>CAJQNY010000151.1 GCA_905479805.1 uncultured Arenicella sp. | reverse complement strand
GTTGTATCCGGTGCTGGCTCCAAAGACGATCAGACAAGTGATGGAACATAGCGAAGCTAAAGTTTTATTCATAGGGAAACTACAAGGTTGACCGGAGATGGCTGAGGGCGTTCCTGAAGGAACCCAACTAATTAGTTTTCCGCTGAGCCCAGACAGCGCAATGGAAGTAAGCGAAACTTGGACAAATATATTACTTAGAAACAGCCCGCTAAAGGATAGCCCGGTGTATCCAGCAGAGACCATGGCAACCATTATTTATACTTCGGGGACGACGGGTATGCCTAAAGGCGTAATGCATTCGTTTCAGAATATGAGTGTCGTCGGCACTCTTGCAGGAGAGCTCTATAATATTAACAGCGAAGATAGGAAGCTTTCTTATCTTCCATTGGCCCATGTTGCTGAACGCGTAGCGATTGAGATCAATCAATTGTTTTTTGGTTACACCGTTTACTTCTCGGACTCACTTGAGACCTTTGCAGATGACCTACGACGCGCTAGGCCAACCGTTTTCTTTGCAGTTCCGCGCATCTGGACCAAGCTACAACAACGCGTATTAGAAAACATCGACAATGACCAGCTACAAACCATGCTCGATTCTCCTGAGCAAGCCCCAGTAATTAGAAAAAAGCTTCTTTCTGCAATGGGCTTAGATGCACTGCGTATAAGCGTTAGCGGTGCCGCACCCTTGTCGACTTCGTTAATTGATTGGTATAAGCGCTTGGGAATCGAGATTTTGGAAGGCTACGCGATGAGCGAAAATTTAGCCTATTGTCACACAACAAAATCTGGCATGGCTAAAACCGGTTATGTGGGCACACCGAGTGCTTATGTTGAGTGTCGGCTAAGCGATGAAGGCGAGATATTGGCAAAGTCGCCGGCCAACATGGTGGGTTATTACAAGGAGCCTGAGCTCACTGCGCAAGCGATTGATAAGGATGGTTTCCTGCACACCGGTGACCGAGGTGAGATTGACGAGCAAGGCCGGTTACGTATAACTGGGCGCACCAAGGAACTGTTTAAAACGAGTAAGGGGAAATACGTGGCACCGGCTCCCATTGAAGACATATTGGCGCGAAACTTAAACCTAGAACTCGTTTGTGTGACCGGAGCTAATCTTACACAACCAATAGCGTTGGTTAACTTGAGTGAGCATGCATTATCGTCGCTACAGAGTGATGGTGAAGAAACACTCCGTGAATCATTGCAAGACACCTTGAAGACAGCCAATAGTTTCTTGGATAAACACGAGAATGTTTCGCATATCATTATTACTAAAACTCCTTGGACTATAGATAACGGTTTGATCACTCCAACACTGAAAGTTAAGCGTGCAGAGTTGGAATCACTTTATTCTGATCAGTACCCACGTTGGCAAGCAACGCAAGACACCATTATTTTTCAAGATTAACGAGCTAACAACTTAGAATCAAAACACTTAGAACTTTAACAGACCGCTGAGGCTGACCGAGAAATTTCATGACCAGAAAATCTATCCCACGCAACAAAGAAAATGACTACACACTTGAATCAGCCGCCGCTAAACGCTCATTCGTAGAGACCGAGACAGGAGCATCCTTACAACATATTGGGCAGTTCTCGGCTGCTCCAGAGTCTGTCTCTGGGAATGTTGAGAACTTCATGGGAATGACGCAGATGCCGCTAGGGGTCACAGGGCCGCTGCTTATCAATGGTCAATATGCGCAAGGGGAGTTTTTGATACCGCTTGCGACTACTGAAGGCACCTTAGTCGCAAGTTATAATCGAGGCATGCGCGCCATCTCTGAGAGCGGCGGTGTGACTACCACCGTTTTCGATGATTACATGCAACGGGCACCCGCATTCAAATTCAATTCAGCCCGCGACGTGCAAGATTTTATGGCGTGGTTTGATGACAACTACGTTGAAATCAAAGCGTTGGCCGAGACTACCAGCTCTGTCGCGAAATTGGAGTTTGTGCAACGGTGGCCGGTTCACAATACCCTCTACATGCGGTGGAACTATTCAACCGGCGATGCGGCTGGGCAGAACATGGTCTCTAAAGCAACGCACCTGGCGTGTAGCTGGATTCAAAAAGAATACCCAGGCGAGATTGTGACTTACGCTTTCAGTGGCGGTATGGATACAGACAAAAAGCACTCTCATTTAAATAATCTTTTTAGCCGTGGTAAACGAGTAGTTGCCGAAGTCACTCTTAAAAAGGAAGTTCTGGAGAAGCTTATGCGCACCACGGCGGTAGACATTCAAAACATGCGTGATATGACTAGCCAAGGTAGTTTATTAGCTGGTTCATCCTATACCGGCGGGCACTCAGCAAACGGTATAGCGGCTTTCTTTATCGCGACCGGGCAGGACGAAGCTAATGTGGTCGAATCACACGCCGGGCAAACATTTACTAAAGCACTGGATAACGGAGATTTATATTGGTCGTGGACATTACCGTCGATTATCGTTGCTACCTTTGGCGGTGGAACCGGATTATCCACTCAACGAGAATGTCTCGAGATGCTGGACTGTGTAGGGCAGGGTAAGGCCAGAAAGCTAGCCGAAATTGTGGCGGGTTTAGTCGCCGCAGGTGATGTTTCGATTGCCAATGCAGTGGTCGCAAATGAGTTTGTTGATTCCCATGAAAAGTATGGACGAAACCGTTAGCACGTCGATCCTTTCTATGCGGCAGAGTTTTCTATTTGAATCGAAGGCTGAATTTCTCTAATACTTCTTTCATTAAGAGTAGGCTCCTTCGAGGGATCTTGGAAGTGATTCGTTTCAGGTCAGACGCTTCATTGTCGTTGGCACATTGCTCTTTTAGGTCACTGCGTTTTTCTTCATGTATAAGTTCAACAACCAAAGGGTCTGAATCTTTGGAGATGCGCTTGTCATTGTTATGGTCTGCCATAAGATTCCAGTATTAGCGATTTACTCTGAAATACTAACAGTTGTGCATCGAGCTCTCTCAGTGAAGTTGGCCAGCAAATGTAAACAATTGTGTAGCTGAGGGAATGCAGATGATTAGGTTAACGCTACTCATCTTTATTTAAAGTAGCGTTTAACTAACAACTGCTACCGGCTGCCACTGCGGGCTGAATGGCATGATCAGCACTTTAAAAAGCGCTATGGGTACCTTGAGATGAATTTAGGTGCTGAGAGTGATAAACAGTAAGTCTAGCTAAGGTACTTGCCTAACATTTCTTCTGAGACATTCCAAAGGCGATCGGCCAAGGCGTCATTCTCCATAAAATGATCACCGCCGACGGTGACCACATTGGAATCAAATAGAAACTCGCCGTTGGTTTTAGCTAGCTGCGGATGGCTTGCAGCGTAACAGGTGGTCGCCGCGCCTTCCTCGATATTCTTCGCTATCAGTGGGCCTGCAATATCGAATGCCAATTCCGTTAATCGACCTTGGCCACGAGCAATGCTCGTTTTAACAAAACCCGGGTGCAGCGCATTGGATGTAACATTAGTGCCAGTGAGTTTTTGCGCCAATTTATGTGAAAACAATGCATTAGCCAGTTTGGATTGGCCGTAATACTCCCAAGAATCGTACTCAAAACCGCCATTACTTTCACCGAGTGTATTGAACCGAATACCTTCTGGAGGCGTGCGGCTATAACCAGCACGGCTGCCGACATGCACAATGCGACCTTGTTCAGCGGCAGTAACCGCAGGCAATAGCTTGTTCACCAAGAGAAAGTGGCTGAGGTAGTTGACTAAGAAAGCAATTTCAATTCCATTAACAACTTGTTTTTCTTTTCGGCCACTGATGCCCGCATTGCAGATGAGACCGTCTAAGGGTATGCCAAGTGCACCTACCTGATTCGCACATTCTAGTACGGATTCAAAGTTGGTAAGTTCCAGAGTCATAGGAGTTGTCTTGCCGTATACGCTTGAGCAAGCATCAGCGGCTTTTTCTTTGGTTCGGCCGGTGCCAATAATGTGCGCACCATGCGATGCCAGAACTCGCATGGTCTCAAAACCGATACCGGAGTTACAGCCGGTGATAAGCATGGTCTTGCCAGTCAAATCCAGGCCCTTGGTCACATCTTCAGCCGTGGACTTGGCTGTGAAGCCACTGTCCGGAAAACCGGCCTTAAGACTGACTGGGAATTCGTCTGAATCGCCAAAACACCCAGAGAGTAATGGGGCGGTCGCCGTGGCGGCCGATAAGTTCAGAAATTGTCTACGATGCATATCGAATTCACCATGCAGGCATGGCGTCCGTTGTTGTGCTGAGCATCAAATGGTAGCACGGAATATAGGCTTTGAAGCTATGAGCATACGCTATTGGATATTAAGGCGCATGTGCGGTGATTTTCAGTGGAATAAATAATGAGGAATGTTGAATAGATTGCCTAATAAATAAACTCTATAAAGACTTGTGGAGATAGCTCCAAAGCCCCTACAATCTTTAAGATTAATTAAGCACATGAATTAGAGATTTAACGACGATGCGCGATTTTGCTTTAGAAAAATTTTTCTCACAATGGGAATTTCAGGCCAAATATCATATGACCGCATCTGATGCGCAAAGCCTTAGTATTGGTGAGCTACTCAGCCTCGCCGGTAAAACTATGGAAGATCTAACTAACGTGCATCTGAGTTATACCGAAACATGGGGTGCGCCTTCGCTTCGACAAGCAATTGCAAATACGTACGACAACCTTAATGCAGATAACATCCTGTGTTTTGCGGGGGCTGAGGAGGGGGTTTACACCGCGATGCGCGTGTTACTGCAAAAAGACGATCACGCAATTGTGGTTGTACCTAATTATCAGGCGGCTGAAACTCTCCCTATCGAGATTTGTGAGGTCAGTGGCGTAGCGCTTGACGCTGATAGCAATTGGCGTTTGGATCTTGATGATATTAGGAAAGCTATTCGTTCCAATACAAAATTGATATCTGTGTGCTTCCCCAATAATCCGACCGGCTCGATTATACCGCCTGATGACTATGCTGAATTAATCTCTATCTGCCGCGAGCATGGCATTTACCTTTTCAGTGATGAAGTGTATCGGTTACTGGAACTTGACGAAAGCAAGCGAATCGATCAAGCGGCTGATGTCTATGAAAAGGCACTATCATTAAATGTGATGTCAAAGGCTTACGGCTTACCTGGCTTGCGAATTGGATGGATCGCCAGTCAAGACAAAGATGTTCTCACCAAACTCGAGCAATACAAACACTATTTGTCGATTTGCAATTCGGCAAGCAGTGAATATTTGGCGGAAGTTGGCTTAAGTGTGCGTGAGCAACTTCTGCAAAAAACATTAAGCCTGATGACAAAAAATATCAGCATGCTAGATGCCTTCTTTGACGACTACAGCGAGTTGTTCGAATGGCAACATCCCGATGGCAGTTGCATCGCGTTTCCACGCTTTACTGGGCGTGGGGGCGTAGAATCTTTTTGTAAAAATCTGTTAGAGGAGAGCGGGGTGTTGTTATTGCCTGCTTCGATTTATCGATCCGAATTGATGGATGCCCCTACCGATAGATTCCGAATCGGATTTGGGCGCGCCAATATGGAAGCCGGACTCCTGGCTCTACGTAACTATATGGAAGAAAACCGTAGCGCCTTACAGGCTTGACGATACAAGAGGGTGCTCGCCAAATGTTGCGGTACCTTTGGACGTAACTTGAATGATCAGATTCGACCTTTGCTCGTTTGGTATTCGTCGTAGCTGCCCTCATAAATGATCATTTCTTTGTCTTTGATCTCGAGGATGCGATTCGCCAGCGTTGAAACAAACTCTCTGTCATGGCTGACGAAAATCAAGGTGCCTTCATATAACTTAAGAGCGTTATTGAGAGCTTCGATCGCCTCCATATCCATATGATTAGTTGGTTCATCCAAAATGAGTACATTGGTATCTTGCATCATTAACTTACCAAACAATAAGCGGTTTTTCTCTCCACCAGAACAGACTTTGGCTTTCTTATTAAAGTCGTCTTCAGTGAACAATAAATTCCCTAATAAACCGCGAACCTTGAGGTCATCATGGTTTGGCGTGCGCCACTGCATCATCCAATCGAATAAGGTCATTTCGTTATCAAAATCGGGTGTATTGTCTTGCGGGAAGTATCCGATTGAGGCATTTTCAGACCATTTATAACTGCCGCTGTTAGGCTCGAGCTGATCGATCAGGCAGCGCAGAAACGTTGTCTTACCGGTTCCATTCTCGCCGAGTACCGCCCAACGTGACCCAGCATCGAAGATTACGTCATTACTGGTAAAGAGAGTTTCTCCGTTAAAGCCATGCGATAGGTTTTCAAGTACTACAGCATTACGATGTAACTTCTTGTGCTGTTTAAAGTTAAGTTTCGGCGTCATCCTGCTCGACCTCTTAACGTCATCTAATTTTATTTTATCTAACTTTTTAGCACGTGAACTTGCTTGCTTGGCTTTAGATGCATTGGCGCCAAAGCGATTAACGAAGTCCTGTAACTCTTCGATTTCAGCACTTTTTCTGCTATTGCCGGCGAGCAATTGTTCACGTATAAGGCTTGATGCCGCGAGGAAATATTCATAGTTTCCTGGGTAAATTCGCAGCTCACCATAGTCTATATCGGCCATGTGCGTACAAACTGAGTTCAGAAAGTACCTGTCGTGCGAGATGATTACCATCGTGCATGTGCGTTTGTTTAATTCAGTGGTCAACCAACCGATTGTGTCGATATCCAAGTTATTGGTAGGCTCATCCAACAATAAAATATCTGGGTTCGCGAATAGGGCTTGTGCAAGCAATACTCGCAGCTTTCGTCCGGGGGCCACTTCACTCATCAAGCCAAAATGCAGTGATTCTTCTATACCTGCGTTAAGCAAGATATCACCTGCACGACTTTCTGCGGTGTAACCATCCATTTCGGCAAACTCACCTTCAAGGTTCCCGACTTTCATGCCGTCGGCTTCAGTCATCTCTGGCAAACTGTAAATACGGTCACGCTCGCACTTGATAGCCCACAGTTCTCTATCTCCCATAATCACTGCGTCAATGACACTGTGCTGCTCAAATGCGAATTGGTCCTGGCTCAATGTGCCGAGCTTATTGCCTGGAGTAATTGAAACATTACCGGAGCTAGGCTCAAGCTCACTGCTCATGATCTTCATTAACGTTGACTTGCCGCAACCATTCGCACCGATCAATCCATAGCGGTTTCCTTTGTCAAATTTAGCTGAAATATTTTCAAACAATGGCTCTGAGCCAAATTGCATGGTGATGTTTGCTGTGGAGATCAAAGCGGGGGTCCGAGTGGGTTAAGAATTAGAGCAGCGCGCAGTCTACAGACTAATGGGTAGTGAGTATACCCACGCGTAACGCAAAAACTTATTAACACACGATTGTCTACAATGCTGAGTAACAAAGAGAGATATCGTGGCTATGTTTATCTTATTCTAAGCGCGCAGGGTCACGGATGAGTTACACAGCAATGTTTCTAAACGCGCTTTAGAGGCTTCAGGCCCTGATCTCATAAAGTAGTGCCGCGAGATCCGGTCTCATCAAGTATAGGTGTGCGAACTAGAACCAAGAATGAACGCCGAACATTGCTTGAATATCCCCGCTTTTATTACCTTCTACTTTTTCAAAACGCTTGGTGCCACCGTAGGTTTGATGGCCAACCAAACCGATAAAGGGTTGAAACTTTCGGTTGCCGTTCGCTTCGTAACCGAGTCGTAAACTAAACTCTATTTCTGCAAGGCCAGAGCCTTCATTGAATAACTCATTAGTATTTCCGTTGACAACAATATCCAATTCGGGGGTCAGCACCCAATCTTGCGTTAGCATTATTTCTCGTTCAAGTTCTATCAAGAGTTGTGAGCTTGATTCTTCACCTATGAATACACGCGCATCGACCTCAACGAAGTAGGGCGCAGTGCCGATATACCCAAACGAAACCCAGTTTCGTGCATTTCCGCCTGTGTCCGGTTTGAGGTCGTGCCGTACACCAAATTGTTGATCCCAAGTTGTGTAAACCGCTCGGCTGTAAACTAACTCAATATTGGCTTGTTCTACCTCAGACCCAGTGCCATCCTCGCCTGATCTGGAAAACTCTCCCGAGCTTTTTACCCAAAGCTTGTACAAGTCACGGCCGATCCAGGAATCGATATCCCACTCTAATACGCCTTCCTCTTCGCTAGGAAGGTATTCGAACTCAGACATCACCTTGGTCAGTAGCGGGTCGTCGCCCATTGCTGCAAATGCACTGCCTACAACGGAAAATAATAAGGCCGTGAACAGGGATATCCTGGTGGGAACGGTTTTCATGTGATTCTCACTTCGCGGAACATGCCCGGCATGTGGTACATCAAATGACAGTGATAAGCCCATCGGCCTATCGCATCCGCTGTTACTAAATAGCTGATCTTAGAGCCGGGTTGTACGATGACTGTGTGTTTACGCGGTATGTAATCACCATCACCGGTCTCAAGATCACTCCACACACCATGCATATGCATTGGGTGATTCATCATCGTGTTATTGACAAGGGTGATACGGACTCGCTCACCGTAGGCCATTTGAATGGGAGCGGCTTGACTCGCTTTAACACCATCTAAAGACCACATGTAACGACTCATATTGCCAGTAAGGTGCAATTCGATTTCTCGACTCGGTTCGCGCGGGTCGAGAGTTCGATTCAGGTTGAATAATTCGGAATAGGTGAGAACTTTCCGGCCATTGTCACGTAAACCTACTCCAGGATCATCCAAGCGGTATTGTGCACCCCGAGCCAACATATCGATTTTTGGTCCCACCTTTAGGTGATCAAATGACAGGGTCTTATCTGAACCGTAACCGGCTTTGCCTGTTGAGAATTCCTGAACTTGCTTGTGCATCTCACAATGTCCCATTGATGCGTGCTCGGGTGTGCAGCTTGGTACGCTTGGCATTTCGCAATGACCCATTTCAGCATGTTCTTCAGTACAGCCATCTCCCATAGCCGGTGTGCTATCGGAGTCATCCATCATCATTGCGCCGTGATTCATGGCATGGTCCATGCCCATGTCCCTATGAGTCAGTTTGGGTGATTCATCCATTTCAGGGATTTTTACGACTAGAGATTCATCAGGTGTTAATGTGCCACGCGCGAACCCAGAGCGATCTATCGCTTGGCAGAATAGGGTGTAGGCCTGTTCGCTGCTTGGCTCGACAATTACGTCGTAGGTTTCAGCAACGCCAATACGAAATTCATCAACCGTGACGGGTTGAACGTAATTCCCGTCAGACGCAACGACAGTCATTTTTAAGCCAGGTATTCTCACATCGAAAAAGGTCATGGCGGCTGCGTTAATGAAACGCATTAAAACTTTTTCGCCTTTCTTGAACTTTCCTACCCATCCATCGGCTGGTGCCTTACCGTTCATGAGGAAGGTATAGGTCTTTCCTGTTACGTCAGAGAGGTCCGTGTCTGACATGAGCATATTGTTCCACATGGCCCGGTTATTTATAGTCGAACCAAGCCCGCTACTTTTTACTTCATTATTGAAGTCCGCCAAGGTGCGTTCATCAATATTGTAGATGTGCGGCATCTTCTTCAGGTTTGCATAAATGTCTTTAGGTTTTTCGTCACTCCAATCGGAGAGCATAACCACATAATCACGGTCATAGCTGTAAGGCGCAGGTTCTTTCGGCTCAATCACAATTGCACCGTACATTCCTGTTTGTTCTTGAAAGCCGGAATGACTGTGATACCAATAGGTGCCGCTCTGTTTCACACTAAATTCATACTTAAACGTTTCTCCAGGTTTAATGCCGCTAAAACTTAAGCCCGGGACTCCGTCCATCTCGGTAGGTAAGATAATGCCATGCCAATGTATGGAGCTATCGACGGCCATATTGTTTTTAACATTGAGGGTGACTAGATCACCTTCTTTCCAACGCAGTATCGGTGCAGGAACAGAGCCATTGATAGAGGTGGCTTGACGATTATTACCAGTGTAGTTGACTGGCATATAGCCAATATCTAAGTTGAAATTACTCCCGCTTAGACTGTTTTGATTTTGAGGTGATTGGACCGCGTTCTCAGCGGCATAGGTGTACCCGCTCGAATTGAGCATGCTGATAGCGGTGGTGGAGGCTAAGCCTGTGACGAACCGACGTCTGGACGGTGAGAAAGATGAAGTCATGTAACCCTTCTAATAACGTGTTTATTTGAATGCAGTGCTTGTTACAGCCATGCTTTACCACAGTATTAACGACACTATGGTTTTGTGTCGAATGCTCGTGTTTGTACCAGTATTACTCAGTGTCTGGATGGGCTTAGTTAGGCCATCCAGAACTAAAAAAAAGTTCTCTTCTTTATGTGAGCTTAGTTCTCTTCACCATTAAATACTTGGTCGTCAAATAGACGATTTAGACATTGTCGGTGAAACTCATCAGCTTTGACAGGGGGCATTAAGCCTAGTTCCTGTGCTTTAAGAAAGAACCCCGCACCTGGTAAACTGGTGTGATTACGTGATACTACCAGTGCTGCGCGAATTAGTTGACCCTGTTTTTGGTCATACTCCATCATAGCTTCAAGTAGCCCAGTTACTTGATGGATACGTTGCGGGGCCTGAATATCAACTGCATCGGCAACTTCCAGATAGGTGACCGTTGTTTTTTGTTGTCGACATCCGTCCAAATAATCAGCGAGGCGTTTTAATTGAGTTGGGTTGTGGCTAACGTTTGTGTTCATTGCTGATAGTAGCTTCAATAACTTCGGTTTGAAAACAAATTAATCCAAGCCCACGTTATTCATTTCAAGTACACGCTCTGCACGGTAGCTAGAGCGAACCAACGGACCTGAGACGACCTCAAGGAAACCTTTAGCTAGGCCCTGTTCACGGAATTCTTGGAACCGTTCGGGCGTGACATAACGTTCCACTGAGAGGTGATTAACGGTTGGCCGTAGATACTGACCTAAAGTCACAATATCAACATTGATACGACGTAGGTCGTCTAAGCATTCGAGCACTTCATCATCCGTTTCACCTAGCCCAAGCATCAGGCTGGTTTTAGTCAACACATCGGGGCGATATTTTTTGGCGTGCTCAAGCAAGCTTAAAGTTTGGTCATAGCCAGCTCTGGGGTCGCGCACAGGATGCGTTAAACGTCGTACTGTTTCTACATTTTGAGCAAACACTTCAAGACCAGAATCGACGACAGTTTCGACACACTCAAAGCGCCCTTGAAAATCAGGTGTTAGCGCTTCGACCGCAGTTTGTGGGTTGATCTCTTTAATCGATCGTACACAGGCCGCGTAGTGTGCGGCACCGCCATCGTCTAGGTCATCACGATCAACCGACGTTAAAACAATGTACTTTAGATCCATCAGGCGAACAGACTCAGCTGCATTCTCAGGTTCTTGCAGATCTAACCAGCCGCGTGGGTTACCGGTGTCTACCGAGCAGAAACGGCATGCACGGGTACAGACATCGCCCATGAGCATAATGGTTGCAGTTCCTGCATCCCAGCATTCACCGATATTTGGGCATTTGGATTCTTCGCAGACCGTGGCGAGGCGGTTTGCCTTGACATTCTTACGAACCTCTTCATATTTTCCCCCTGAAGGTAAGCGCACTCGCAGCCAATCTGGTTTACGGAGAAGCGGAGCAGGAGCGGCATCACCCTGGCTTTTGATTCCGTCTCGTATGGCCGTGAAGCCTTGCGGCTTTTGCATTTTTTCACCGCTTTTTACGGTGATCGGAATGGCTTGAAATGTATTTGTCTTACTCATTCTGTGAATTATACATAGATGGTGTTTAAACTGCCTTATTTGTTTACCGCATCGCTTGTTTAGTTGGCTGATCATTGAGTTCAGCATAACTTGGCGTTTCTCATACCGAGGCTTCCGTTAAATGATAAGTCCTTAGCTTTTAATTCTAACGTTATCGACTAATATGGGGTATGAAACCTATTTCAATAAAATCATCAATTGTCTTGATGCCTCTTCAATAATTTAGTCAAACAGAATTTGATACGATTGATTCATTACACTTTTCACCTCTTAATTACAGAAACCATAATTTATGTACGAATTCAGCGAAAAATCCAAACAAATTCAACAGAAACTAGCGGCTTTCATGGACCAGTACATCTATCCAAACGAAGAAGCATACGCCCGACAATTGCATAGCTCAGAAAACCGCTTCGCAGCGCTGCCGTTAATGGATGAATTGAAACTAAAAGCTAAGGAAGCAGGCTTATGGAATCTGTTTGTTCCGGAAAATCACGCTGAGTATTGCGATCATGGTGGACTATCATTCTTTGATTATTCACCGCTTGCGGAGATTATGGGGCGAGTGATCTGGTCGCCAGAGGTGTTCAATTGTAATGCCCCAGACACCGGTAATATGGAAGTATTTATGAACTACGCAACAGATGAACAACAAGAGACATGGTTGCAGCCCTTGCTCGCGGGCGATATTCGTTCTTCTTACGCGATGACCGAACCTCAGGTTGCGTCAAGTGACGCCACAAATGTGCAACTAAGCATTAAGCAGGAGGGCAATGATTGGGTGTTGAATGGACGCAAGTGGTTCATTACTAACGCGATGTATGAGCGTACCAAAATTTTCATTGTTATGGGTAAATCAGACCCGGAGAACTCGAATCGCCATTTACAACAGAGTCAGGTCTTAGTTCCCAAAGATACACCTGGCATTACATTGGTGCGCCCATTAACTACATTGGGTTACGATGATGCGCCCATCGGTCATGCCGAAATCATATTCGACAACGTAAGAGTGCCATTGGGAAATATTCTGCTGGGCGAAGGCCGCGGTTTTGAGATAGCCCAAGGGCGTCTTGGTCCTGGCAGAATGCATCATTGCATGCGCCTCATTGGTACCGCTCAGCGTTCTCTGGAGCTGGCTTGTAAACGGGTTAATTCACGCACCACTTTCGGCCGATTGATCAGTAAACACCAGAGTGTCAGAGAAGAAATTTCGCGTAGTTTTTCTGAAATTGAAATGGCACGTTTGCTTGTGTTAAAAACTTCCCATAAAATTGATACGCAAGGCGTACCAGCTTCGGTAGATATGATCGCCGCTAGCAAGACAACGATCCCGCTACTCGTACAAAATATCATAGACCGATGCATGCAGATGCATGGTGCTGGTGGACTAACAGAAGACTATATGATGGCTGAAGGTTTTAACTACGCACGTTGGTGTCGGCAAGCTGATGGTCCAGATCAAGTTCACCAAATGGCATTGGGTAAGCAAATTATTCAGCGTTATTCAACATCGGAAACAAATAACGATTGATAAAACAAGACTGGGTTGCAATACGGTGATGAAATATAACAAGATAAATGTAGGTCACATCATTAGAATATTCGCACTGCTTTCACTAGCCTCGGTCGTACTCGGATGTACACATGTACGAAACGCTGAGCCAATTAAGTATGACTTGGTGTTTACCGGCGGTCGTGTAATTGACCCAGAATCTGGATTTGACCAGCAGGCTAATGTGGCTATCAATGGGAAGACTATTGCCGCTATCTCAAATTCACCGCTACTAGGGAATGAATCGATTGATGCATCAGGCTTGGTGATAGCACCAGGGTTTATAGATTTGCATAGCCATGCTATGTCTAGAATAGGTCAACAACTTCAGGCAATGGACGGTGTTACTACCGCCTTGGAGCTAGAGGCAGGGGCATACCCGCTTGACGCTCTCCAGCAGGCTATGGGGAGTTATTCGATCATCAATTACGGGGCATCCACGAGCCATCTTGCAATCCGCCAAAGGGTGATTGAAAGAATTAACATGCCACATATATCGATTCATCCAGAACCGCTATCGCCAGAATTCGGCTCTGATGCAGCCGCAAAACCGTTCGTACCGAAAAACGCAGCGTTTACCCAAGTAGCGTCAACGCAACAGCTCAACTTAATTAAAACCAATCTACAGCAAGGAATTTCGGAGGGTGGTCTGGGGATCGGTTTACTATTGGATTACATGAGCGGTGCAGTGAATACTGCCGAACTAAACATCATATTTCAAGTGGCCGCTGCAGCTGAGGTTCCTGTATTTGTCCATATTCGACGAGGTCTTCCAGCTGATCCTGCGGGGCTTGAAGAAGTTATTAGTTTGGCAAAAAAGCACCGCGCCTCAGCCCATGTGTGTCACTTAAACGCTAGTGCTATGGGCGGAATCGAGCACTTTTTGGCATTAATATCCAAGGCTCAAGCTGAAGGCGTCGATATTACCGCAGAAGCCTACCCATACAATGCGGGGTCAACCAGTATTTCTGCAGCCGTGTTCGGGAGGGACTGGCAGTCGATTTTTGATATTTCATACAAGGACATTGAATGGGTTGCTACCGGCGAACGTTTCACCGAGGATATGTGGCACGACTACCGCGAACGATTCCCTAGTGGGCAAGTGATTCACCATTATGGTAAAGAAAATTGGACGCAAACTGCACTAAGCGCGCCTAACATTATTGTCGCCAGTGATGCGATGCCACTTGCTGCAGCGCAGGATAAAGTGCACCCAAGAGGGGCAGGCACTTTCAGCAAGATATTGGGTCGCTACATAGCGACTGACGACAATTCCGCAGGCATGACTTTGATAACAGCCCTCGCTAAAATGACGCTGTTGCCAGCAAAGAGAATGGAGACCTTTGCGCCTGGGTTTAAGTATAAGGGGCGCCTGAGAACAGGCTTTGACGCAGACATCACTTTGTTTAATCCTAAAAGTATTTCTGATATGGCAACCTTCAAACAACCACAAACAGCGTCGAGAGGCATTCAGTATGTTTTAGTTAACGGCGAATTCATTCTCAAGGATGGCAAGTTGATAGAAGGTAGCCTGCCTGGACAGTTAATCAAAGGTGCGGGTGGAAAGACTCTTAAATATAAGTAGTCTCAATATATTTCCCAATCATGCTTGGTTTAGGAAGATTAGCTAGAGCATAAAGCATGGTTCTAGCTTATGCCGAGAGTAGGGGGATCGGTAACTTAAGGCCCCATGATGCCCGTGCAAACTTTAGCTTTCTAAAAACATTGCCAGTTCCGATATAGAAACTAACCGGTCAATGCCAGCCACCAGGCAACGCTAACGAAACCGATACTTGCGATGGAAAAAACTCGTTGATGCGGGATCGCTGTATCACTTAGGCGCAATACCATAAGCCACGCTAAGCCAGAAAGGCATCCACAAATATATCCTGAAAGATGAGCCATAATATCGGTGTTCTCGCCACCTGTACCAATGAAGCCGAGTAGGGCGATGGTAGCGAAAAGAGGAGCCCAACGACGGATGCCACGTTGGGCGTACGCATGACGATCGCTTAGTGCGAACACGCCAAGAATACCCAATGCCGCAAAGACCATGGTTGATGCACCAATTGATAGATGCAGAGTTTGGTACCAATACGCATTTAAGGCATTACCCAACGCGCCGGATATCAGAATAGTAAACCAGGCTGCTCCACTGCCAATGTACTGCGCGACAAGGATGCCAAATACAGCGCCGAAGCCTATGTTACCAAGCAAGTGTGCAGCGTCTGCGTGCAAGCCTAAAGCGGTGACAGTGCGCCACCACTCGCCCTCCATAATCTTTACAGAATGTGCGAGCCCATTTGAATGCCAATTTAGGTTGTAGGCATTGGTGCTTTTTAGAGCACCGATAATCAACAGAGCTAAACCATAAAGGTAGGCGCCAACAAAGCCTTGAGAGAGCGGGCGCAAGGGCCTCGGGATGAATTCTTTCTCAGTGTTCTCTTGGATGTACAGCTTCAAGTGCGCGTACGCATTCTCAGCGCGCTCTTCTTCGATTAGCAGATAAAATCTGTTGTCATAACTAACCACCTGACTATCAAAGTGGACAGCCTGCAAAACAAGATCAAATTCCTTGCATTTGGCCGGACTGTTTGAATGATAGAGGGCGAGTAAACTCATTGTTAATTGATACGCCCAAGCAAACGTATTTCAAGCCCCTAGATAGGAATGTGAATCCTACCGAATTATTCTGAGTCCTTTTTCGGGGTCAGCTTAAAAAGCCGACCTTCGCCCTCACGCGATTCATCTTCCAAAACCCAAAGAGCTCCTTTGGGGCCTTGAACAACACTGCGTATCGGTGCGTCCATGGCGAATCGATCAGCTTCTTTAGCGCTTTCACCGTCAAGTTCTATACGAATAATTGCTCGTGAAGACAAACCGGCTGCGAACAAGTTTCCACGCCATTCTGGAAATGCATCACCGTTGTAAGCCATTAAGTGCGCAGGTGAGATTACCGGCGTCCACCAGAGTGCTGGCTTTTTGAAATCAGGGTTAGTGTCGTGATTGGGAATATCGCGACCATCATAATGCTTGCCATTGGAAACTGAGGGATAGCCATAGTTAGCGCCACGGTTCACCAGGTTTAACTCGTCACCACCAGCAGGGCCCATTTCGATAACCCATAGCTGGCCATCAAGATCTAGGGACATTCCAAGTGGGTTTCTGTGGCCCACCGACCATATTTCTGGATAGACGCCTTCATCATCAACAAAGGCATCCTTTTCGATATGGTCGACAAAAGGATTATCATCAGGGATTGAGCCATCATCGTTTAGTCGTACAATCTTGCCGACATTGCTTTGCATATCTTGTGACGGTGTAAATTTTTGCCGGTCTCCGGATGATATAAAAAGGTAGCCTTCGTCATCAAACACGATTCGATAACCGTAGTGTCCATAACCAACCATCTTGGGGTATTGGCGCCAGATGATTTCAAGATTGGATAGAGTTCCACCGCGATTGCTAAGTTCTAATGTTCCTCTAGCTACCGCCGCTCCACGGGTTTTGCCCGCGCCACCCTCTACGTAGCTAAGGTAAACGAGCTTGTTTTTTTCAAAGTTTGGATGCAATACCACATCGCCTAAGCCACCGTGCCCGAGGTAATCAACATTCGGTAACCCTCGTATCGTACCCAAAGACTTTCCCTCTTGGTTAACAACTTGGAGGCGGCCCTTTTTTTCAGTTACTAACATTCGACCATTGGGCAAGAATGCCATCGCCCAAGGTTCGTCAAACTCTGATACCTCAGAAATATCGAAGGGAGCTGCCGTCTGAGCCTGTGTGGCTGTGACTGTTAGCAATAGTAGTAGAAGAGAAAACGAACTTTTAACCATCATTATATTTCCATAAAAAACTGAACTGGAATCTATTGTAGATCGACTTGAAGAAAATATCATGCATTCAAGGGCTTTGTCGCAGAACTAAAATTTGAGTGGTGAATCAGCCAAAACTAAGTATGACTACTCAGGAGGAGTGAATAAAGATGGTCTAAGCTGGCTGCTAATACATTGGAGCGACGTGGGGCGGTAATATGGCGTGTCCCTAACCGCAGATACGGAAGCGACGGAGACGCTGGAGTTTCTTAGACCTCCGTGCCAATAAGGCCTCCAAAACAAGGTAAGAATGCTGATGCGAACCAATTATACTAGTCTGTTGCAATACCTGATTGCCATAACTTTTTTGCTTATGGTTTTGTCTATTTCCATAGCCTCGAGTTATGCGCAGGTCGGTGGTTCGTATCAAATTAGTGACCAGATGGTGCCATTTGGAGATGTTTCATTCTCTCGTATTAGTCCCGACGGACAGCGTGTTATCTATATCGCTGATCAAAATGCCGATAGCCTATTTGAGATTTTTAGCGTGCCCATCGAAGGTGGTACCTCCGTTAGGTTGAATTCAGACTTAGCATTTTTGGGAGATGTTTTTAACTTCCAAATCAGTGCAGATAGCCAAAGAGTCGTTTACCTAGCAGACCAAGATTTGGATTCGATTCTCGAACTTTATAGTGTGCCTATTGCCGGTGGAGTCGCGGTTAAACTTAATCCAATTTTGGTGCCGGGTGGGGAAGTTACCCCAAGTTATGAAATCAGCCCAGATAGCCAGAATGTAATCTATATTGCCAATCAAGACAGCAGTTCGATTGATGAGCTATACAGCGTATCGATCACAGGTGGAAACGCCATTCAGCTTAATCCAACTCTTACCATAGGCGGCGATGTACAAAGCTTTGAGATCAGTGCTGATAGTCTTCACGTGGTCTACCGAGCAGATCAAGAATTCGATGGTGAGCTTGAACTCTACCGAGTGCCGATAAGTGGTGGTGGATCAACGCGTCTAAATGGAGATTTAGTCTCTGGTGGTAATGTTGAACGTGACTTTCGTATCAGTGCCGATAGCGCTCGAGTAATCTACCTAGCTGACCAAGATGTGGACAGCGTAATTGAACTTTATAGCGTGCCTATTACGGGCGGCACACCAGTCCAACTCAACTCAACTTTAGCGTTTCTAGGAGACGTTTCAAACTTTCGGATCAGCGGAGATAGTCAACGAGTTATCTATAGGGCCGATCAGGACTTGGATTCAATATTTGAATTATACAGCGCGCCTATTGCCGGCGGCACGGTCGTTAAGCTCAATCCAAGTATAGTGCTCGACCGGGACGTTATTTTTCTCTTTCGGATCAGTCCCGATAGCCGACGCGTAGTTTATCGATCAGATCACGCCGTGCAAGACATAGATGAACTTTACAGCGTACCCATTGCCGGCGGTGCGTCAATACGCCTTAATGGCGATCTAGTATTGGGTGGAAGTGTGTCTACTTCTCGAATAAGTGCTGACAGTCGATGGGTGGTTTACCTGGCAGATCAGGATGTGGAGGGTAGGGATGAGCTCTACAGGGTGCCCATCATCGGCGGTACGAACCTTCGTTTGAATCCTAATTTAGTGACTGGGGGTAATGTGTTCACTGCGCAGATCAGCGCTGATAGTAAACGTGTGGTTTACCGAGCCGATCAAGATGTGAATGGTACCCGCGAAATCTTTAGCGTCCCTATCTCAGGGGGAGCAGTTACTCAGTTAAATGATGAGCTTCCATTTGGCTCTAATGCAGGTACCTTTAGTCTAAGCTCTAACGGAGAGTTCATGGTTTATATTGCGGATCAGGATGTGTTTGATGAGTTCGAGGTTTTTGCTCACCGGTTAGCGGTAAAGGCTGGTACAAACGATGACTTCTGTTTTCCAATAATATCCAGCAATAGGAATGTTGCTGTCGTGTGTTTGTGACTGTGCGTTTTACTTTGTTTTTGTCTGTACC
The DNA here is from genome assembly GCA_905479805.1 of uncultured Arenicella sp. Taxonomy (GTDB): domain Bacteria; phylum Pseudomonadota; class Gammaproteobacteria; order Arenicellales; family Arenicellaceae; genus Arenicella. The sequence goes on along the minus strand of CAJQNY010000151.1, from coordinate 1,061 downwards.
AAGAATGAAGGTGTTCAGTTTCAGAGAATGTCGGGCGTTGTTAATATTGCTCCTGTTGACAGCGTGCTTATCAACTGCCTCAGCGCAATCAGGCACTTCGTATCAAATCAGTGGGCAGATGGTGTCTTCAGGAGATGCACTGGACTACCTAATAAGCCCAGATGGTCTCTACGTAGTCTATTTAGCAGACCAAGCCGTAGATGGTGTGGTCGAACTCTACAGCGTGCCCATTGATGGAGGAGCCACTATCCAGTTAAACAGCAATTTAGTGTTAGGTGGAGACGTTAGCGATTTTCAAATTAGCGCAGATAGTCAACGAGTAATTTATCTCGCAGATCAAGATATAAATAACGTTGAACAGCTGTATAGCGTTCCCATAGGCGGCGGCAGTGTTACACAACTTAACCCCGATTTAGTCGCAGGACAAAACGTTGAGGACAATTTCCGGATAAGCGCCGATAGCCAGCGTGTGGTGTACCGAGCCGACCAAGAGATGGACGACGTATTGGAGCTATTTAGTGTCGCTATTAACGGCGGTGCTGCTGTCAAACTAAATCCAAGTTTAATCACGGGCGGAGATGTTTTCCTTTTCAAAATTAGCGCCAATAGCCAACGTGTAATTTATCGTGCCGACCAAGACACAAACGACACTCGGGAATTATACAGCGTAGCAATAACGGGCGGTGCGGTTGTTCAGCTAAACCTAAATCTAACGAGCAATGGAAATGTTCATCATACTGGTTTTGAGATTAGTTCAGACAGCCAACGGGTTATCTACCTCGCAGATCAAGATGTGGACGAAGTGCTTGAACTCTACAGTGTGCCCGCTAGTGGTGGTGCGGTCGTTCAACTTAACTCAAACCTGGCCGTGGGCGGAGATGTCAGGAGTTTCCATATCAGCTCCGATAGTCAAAGGGTGATCTATCGAGCGGATCAGGACGATAATGATACGGTTGAGCTCTACAGCACGCCAATCGTCGGTGGCGCCATCGTTCAACTAAATTCTAATTTAGTGATGGGTGGGAACGTCTCTTCTAGAACTAAATTAAGCCCGAATGGTC
>CAJQNY010000150.1 GCA_905479805.1 uncultured Arenicella sp. | reverse complement strand
CAAACCGTGCCAATCACCCGTTTCAATCTAGAAACGTCACCCCACCGCATGTTTGATGCCACCATATTTGATTTAAGTGATTTCAAACCAATTCGCAATCTAGCTGAGGGGAGCACGATCAACGACGTTGTCCTAGCGGTTTGTAGCGGAGCACTGCGTAAGTATTTGGTTCACCATAAGGAGCTACCCGCTCAATCACTAAAAGCATTTGTCCCGGTAAACGTTAGACCTAAGAAAGGAAACCTAACTGAGAGCGAACAACCCGGAAACAATATCAGCACCATGGCACCTGCGCTTCATACCAATATTGCTGATCCCGTTGAACGATTCCAAGCAATTCGAAATGAAACTAAGAACCAAAAAGCGGCCAAGAAAGGTATTTCCGCAAGATTGATGACAGATGTTACACGCCACGTACCAGCAAGTACGCAGCTGTTGGCAGCACGATTAATGATGACCTCAGAAATGGCAGGTCGAATGACCAACGTTTGTATTTCCAACGTTCCGGGACCAGCCGTTCCGATGTATATGAACGGCGCAAAGATTCTTAGCGCATTAGGGATGGGACCATTGGGAGATCGGATGGGCTTGTTTCTAGCGGTAACCAGTTATAATGGAAAGCTCTCAATCAATGCTACATCCTGTCGACGCACTATGCCGGATATAGAGTTCTTCATCGATTGTTTGAAAGATAGTTTTGCAGAGCTACTCAGCGCTGCGAACACGCTACCCACAAAGAAATCAACAAACGTCAAGGCTAAGAAGACGACAAAAAAGACGACTCGCTCCAAAAAAGTCGCAAATAAGCCCCAGGCAAAACAAAAAACAACAAGTATTAAAAAGGCTTCGCTTCCTGCGAATCGAAAAAAACGGGCAAAAAAAGTAGTTAAGAAAAAGGCCAGCAAGGTTTCAGCCAAAACCAGCTAACCAGTTTTAAGTTTTGATTGAGGACCTAGGCGTCTTCCGATGGCATCAACGCCAGGTCTTTTTGCTTGGCGGTACCGTATGCTGGACGAAGGCGAAAGTTTTCGACATAGCGGCTGAAGTTTGCAGTCGCTTTAATCGTGCCAAATAGTATTCCAAAATCTACTAGGCTCCCAAGGTAAACATCTGCCGCACTGAAGCTACCACCGGCAATAAATTCCTTATCGGCTAATTCATCATCAAGTACTTTGAGAACTAGATCGTAGTTCCCATAACCAGCCATTCTCTGTTGTTCTTCATTAGGTATGAATCCAAGCGAGTAATTGGTGATCGCACTCTCTAGAGGACCCGAAGCAAAATGTAGCCAGCGATAATACTCTGCTCTTTCTGATAAGGCGGGAGCAAGCTGTGCAGCAGGATAAGCATCGGCCAAATATGCGCAGATTGCCGCACACTCCGTGATAACCTGAGCTCCGTGCTTGATGGCTGGCACTTTCCCCATGGGATTCACGGCTAAATAGTCGGCCGATTTCATCTTCGCCCCATATTCGATTATTTCTTCACGATAATCTGCATTACATTCTTCTAGCATCCAGCGGACGATCTGCCCGCGCGACATAGGGTTGGTATAGAAAACCAATTCACTGCTCATAGAGCGCCTCTTCAAACATATTAGTGCGAGTCAAACATATTAATGCGAGCGCAAGACAGTGCGCACATAAACTCGAGCGCGTTTAGACCCAGCGCCTATCTACAGCATACTTGACCAGTCCCGCCGCGGACTTTACATTCAGTTTAGTCATTAAACTTTTGCGGTAGGTACGAATCGTTTCGATGCTGAGAAACATTTGATCGGCAATTTCCTTATTGGTTTTTTCCAACGCGATCAGTTTAATAATTTCACGCTCGCGCTTACTCAATCCTATATATTCGCCGTCCATGGACTTATCAGTGTAACTATAACCTTGATCAACGGATTCTTGAGCTTTGGGGCTCAAGTAAGTACCACCGTTCATCACTTTTCTAAGTCCTGTTAAAAACTCATCCAGGCCATCGTCCTTTAAGATGTAACCAGACGCTCCTTCTATGAGCATACTATTAATGTATTCAATCTCTGTGAGCCGTGAATGCGCAATGATTTTTTGTTTTGGGTACAGTTTATGAACTTCTCGCGTAGTATCGATCCCGTCCATTTTTTTCAAGCTCACGTCCATGAGTAATAAATCGGCGCTATTGCGCTCCATCCAAGTCAACACCTCTTTTCCGGTCTGCGCGAACGCAATGACTTCAAACTCTGAATCTTTAAGCAATTCATTGAGTCCGGTTGCGACGAGTTCTAGCTCATCCGCAACGATTATGGTGATTAATTCTTGAGGCTCTGGGGTCATGACAACTTATTATTAACTTAAACCGGGAAATTGGGTAGGTAACGCCAATAATTGAAACTTAGAATCTACCGACTTTCTTGCGTAATTACAATGAATTGCCTCTTTGATCGTTTGAAAACCAAACTTAATAGGCAAACTATTGGACATGTGTCGGTTAAAATAAGGCCGACACCCCATATTATGGGCGCTTCCAAATCTTCCCTTGGTAGCCATTTACCTTCTCTCGTGTCAAAATCTTTAATTCGGCTGGATTACCCAATTATTTCAATGGCAAAATTTACTCTGTTTCTAGTGCACGGCATTGGCATTCATCAAGACCCTAGTTGGGCTAATGAGACTATTGATATGCTGGAAGTGGCGTGGCAAAGAGATGTCAGCATCAATGGAGACTCATTGAAGTTTTCAGATCATATTGATGTGATTCCAATCAGCTATGACGAAGTTTTTGAAGATTATCTAGATGACTTTTCTGATCTTAGTAAAGCCGTTTTCACTGACGCGTTGGATCTCGGAGCTGACGAAAAACAGCAGCTTTCGAACACCTTAGCGGAACATAAAGTCAATGATAGGCATTTTGTCTGGTCTTATCTGGTAGACGTTATTCTCTACAAAATGCCGCTCGTGCGAGAGCAGGTGAACGCTCTTGTCGCCAAGCAACTGTATCAACGAATATCGCAAGGCAGCACTAGTGATAACTTTGGAGTCATCGCGCACTCCTTGGGTACGCGCGTCATCAACGACACACTACAAAGAATAAGAACCGAAGAGGCGAGTCAGGGAAATTTTTATCAGCAAGGGTACAAGCTAAAGTTTCTAATTCAAATTTCCGACGTCACTGATCTATTTGGCCTTCCGCTGCACAAGGACAAATACCCTCCTCGTAACGTTTATCCGCGTGGAACATTTGATTACTTCAGGACCATTACCAACCGATTTGACCCAATAGCAAGAATGATACCGACTCGCTTAGACCACTGGCCAGAAGGCAGAGATTCAGAAAAATATTTAGGACGTCATATTTATAAAGATATTTTGGTGGAGCATGTCCATGAAACCAATGTTCATGGGTTAACGCATTACATGTTGCATCCCGAGGTTACTGACGAAATATTTGAATTATGTGGCGTCGGCCGATATTTGACCGCATCGGAAGCACGTCGTCAAGGCTTCCCCAGTGTAGGCCCAAAGGTACAACCGGGTTTGCGAACCGCCCTCTCTACATTGCTTACTGATGCGGTGGCACTCGCAGACAACAGCTGGCAAACCTACGTCAACTTAGTAATAAAATTTAGTGATTTTTCAAACGATAATCCGGAGGACATACCGTGAATAGCAGCTGTATGAATCGCATAAGGTTCATGATTTTGTTGTTTGGGCTACTGACTCACCATGAGAGTTTTGCATGCTCCAATATCCTTAATATCGGCTTGCCTGACGAGATTGACCAGAGTAGCGCAAGCACTGAGCTCAACAGACAATTACTCGACGCCAGCACGATGTCCGCTATCGAAAGACCTCCTTTAGCAGAAACCCTTGAATCAATATATTGCTATCTAAACATGCAGAGCACGCGTATTCCTGCCCTCACATCGGTCAGTCAGGAATTGCAAAATATTGCCCAGAATATAATAGAGGCGCCGGATGAGGAGGCTAAGGGACAGGCGATTATCGATTTAAACAACGTCATTAATCGAGATGCTGGAACCGCTTATGTCGAATTCCCTACGGTGGAGAAAAAATCATACGCCATTAATTTATACACCGATCTAATCCAGCCGAATTGTTCCAACGAACTTAGCAGTGATTGCGCTCAATCATTGAATTTGGCAGCCCATTTATGGTGGATCGCGGGTTATGTACGAGCCATTCCTGATTATTTTAACGATGCCAATATCATTGATAGCTTAACCTTTAACGACCGCCTCAATAAAAAATGGCTCTCATATAAAGACGACACCATTTTACTTTGGCCGCAAGAGGTATTGCTCAACTCTCTAGTCTTTAGACAAGAAAACAACGGCTTTACCGAGCCGCCAGCCTACAAGTTACTTGCGCTGCGCCCCGCTCTGGGTCTAAGTTATTTATCGGATGAAGAGCATCGAATTCAACCCACGCTGAATGTCGACCTACTAGGAATTTATTGGTGGAAATATGGCGGAGAAAAAGGTGTCAAAGCGCAACCAGGCAAAGGCGTTTCTCTCAGTATGATATGGGATGGAAATGATACGGCCTATGGCCTCAGTTACCACCACAACCCAAGGTGGTCAGCCACTATCGCGAGCGGAGACGATAACGATGTTGTCGTATCGACTAGCTTTCAACTGGCTGCGTGGTTACTCAGGTGACAGT